>JASFGZ010000319.1:0-5885 GCA_050123495.1 Desulfobacterales bacterium | reverse complement strand
TTCCCTAATACTTTTGCCGTGGGCTCGTAGCGGGTCAAAAGGTCGTAATACTCCGGATGCCTTAAGAGCAGAAAGAACACGATGCCCTGGTTTACCAACAGGGCGATTCGCCGCTGTCGGTTCTCCTCGGTCTCGGACAGGGCATCAAGAAGCGCCATGGCCTCATCAAAATAGGCCTTAGCCTCCTCCATGGCGTTGAGTTTGGACGCCTTTTGGTTGGCTAGATCCAGATATTTTACCGCCTTGTCCGCATTGGCACTACGCGCATAGTGATAGGCAAGCAGTCCGTAATGTTTTTCAAGGCTGTCCGAGTATAGCGCCTCTGTAGCTTCTCCTATCTTTTCATGCATCTCCTTTCTTGTTTTGATAAGTAAGCTGTCATAGGCAACCTCTTGAGTAAGCGCATGCTTGAAGACATAGGTTGATTGGGGATAGATGCCTCTCTCATAGAGAAGCTCCGAGTCCTTTAAAACCGATAGATGGGACAGTAACTCCTGTTCTGTAAGCCCCGTTAGCCGCTTGATTAAATCGTAGCTGGACTCCCTCCCGACCACTGAAACCGTCTGAAGCAGGCCCTTCATCTCCTCAGGCAGAGAATCTACCCGGGCCATGATAACATCCTGAACCGTAGCGGGGATTACCACCTCCTTAATATTTTTTGTGATACGATATCTGTTGTCCTTTTTCTCTATTATGCTGAGATCTTTCAGGGATTTTATCAACTCCTCTATGAAAAAGGGAACTCCTTCTGTCTTTTCAAGGATGAACTCCTCAAGGTCTTTATCGAGTTCCTCGGTTCCCAGGAGATGAGAGACCATGATGAGGCTCTCCCGGTTTGAAAGCCGGTTCAACATTACCTGACTGTGATAGGATTTGGCGCCCCAGGTGTGCACAAACTCAGGACGGTAGGTGAATATCAATAAGATCCTTGCCCCTGGTATGCTCTCTAAAAGATGCTTCAACTGATCTTCAGAGCTTTTGTCAATCCAGTGCAGGTCCTCAAAGGCCATGATCAGGGGCCGGATCTCCGAACCCTTGAGCACGATGCGCTTTAATGCTTCAATGATTCGATTTTTCCGCTCCTCAGGGCTCATGGGAATCTCGTCGATACCGCTGTCTTTGACCGCTAAGAGTTCCAAAAGATATGGAAGGGTGAAAGCCTCATCGGCTCCCAATATTTCAAGACCCCTTTTGACCTTTTCCCTGATCTCAAAATCTCCATCGTCTTCATGGATATCGAAGTTTGCCTTCAAGATCTCTATTACCGGATGATAGGCCACAGCCCTACTATACGAAAGACACCGTCCTTCCAAAAAGGTCAAATCCTCGCTGGCTACAGCTTTTCTGAACTCATACAAAAGCCTTGATTTCCCCACCCCGGCCTCAGACATAATGGAAAAGGCCTGGCCCCTGCCGGCCTTGGACCGTTTCAACCCATCAAGCAGCAGTTCAAGCTCGCGCTCTCTGCCCGTAAAAGGAGTTAGTCCCCGCTCAGCACTGACGTCAAACCGCGTCCTTCTGGTACTGGGGGCGATGGCACGAAAAACATTGACCGGCTCTTGCTTGCCTTTTATCATCCGCTGGCCCAAACCCTCGAAACGAAATAATCCTTCTGTGAGTCTAAATGTATCTTCTGTAATATAGGTTGTGCCGGGTTGGGCCTGTCCCTCCATTCGGGAGGCCAGATTGACCGTATCTCCTACGGCCTTGAACTCAACCCGCAGATCATTCCCCACGGTACCCACTACCACCGGACCGGTATGAATGCCGGTGCGCATTTTAACAGGCGGGACACCCCTTTTTTCTTGTCTCAATTGGTCACTGAATTTTGCCATTTCCCGGTGAATGGCAAGGCTGGATCGAATCGCCCGTTGCGGGGCATCCTCTAGGGCAACCGGGGCGCCAAATAGCGCCATAATCCCGTCACCGGTCATCTCGTTGACCGTGCCTCCATAATCATGAACCTTGTGAATCAGAATTTCATAGACCCGATCCATGATTGAGTAAGCTTCTTCGATACCCAACAACTCCGACAAAGGGGTAAATCCCTGCATGTCACAGAACATTACCGTGACCTGTTTACGCTCACCTTCTATTTTTTCCCGCTGAGATAGGATTTTCTCTGTGAGACCTTTGGGAAGGTATCGCTGAATCTTTTCTATTTTTTCGTTAAAAGAAAGTTCTTTAGGGGGTGGTTCTGAAGGAAGGGTTAATTTGTGGCCACACTCATCACAGAACATTGCCTCGCTTGGCAATTGCTTGTCACACTTAGGACATTTATATTCCAGCTTCTCACCGCATTTGAGACAGAACTTAGCCCCTTCACGATTCTCAAACTGACAACTTGGGCATTTCATCTTGATGCCCTCCTTTTTATGTTTGAACAGTTTGAATTGAGGTGAAGGAAATTTGGATGTTTATATAAGAAATATCTTAATTAAGGCTCGATGTCAATTGGACTGGTACGCAACATATTGTGGTTGGGTTTGTCAGACGAATTTTTGCAGATACCAAATGGATATATGCAACTTATCGCATCTTCGGTTTTGGTGTCAAACCATGGCCCCGAAAAATGCGGCTTTGGGCAAATAAAAGGGGCGAATCCATAGGCTCGGATTCACCCTTCTGAGTTGTGATACCAAACGGATATCGCAAGAATTTTGGTTTTCTAAAAGTTGTGTGTTGTTGGAGCAACCCAAATCCCAAATTCGGATGCTGGGAAAAATGTTGAATCGATTACCAATACATATCCAGCAGCCAAGGGCTGGCACTTGCCAGCTGCAGCGGAGCAGGAATTACGCCGGCATTTTCCTTCATGAAGTCATAAATCTCCTTAGCTTGACCTTCTGCCTTTTCGGGTTCAATTGTTTGAATGAGAGCCATCGTTTTCTCCTTTGTTGTATTGGGTTGTTTGAATTATAAATGCCAAAACAACTAATATATCAACGGTATAAGTTTTTTTGTTTTCTTGGAGTAATCTCTAAATTCATCCTTATACTTCTTCTCAAGATATCTATCGAGAGAGGGAATTATATAGAAGACGAAATTCAGCGTCATTATCAATGGAATAACCAACATGCTCAGACTATGAGTTAACATGGCAAGGCCAGTGAAAAGAACGATATCTCCGAAATAGTTGATATGCATTGCTAAGCTAAATAATCCCTCTGTATAAAGCTGTCCCCGATTCTCCTCTTTTAATTTCCAAACATGCCTATAATATTCAGAATGAGTATTGATATAGGAGCCCGATAAATAAAGCAAAATACCGATTACCTCTACAGCTCCTACAACCTTTTCGTTGCTTCCACCGACGCTGGCAAAAGCATAAAGAACAAATGTCATCAGAATCGTGATTGTGATAGTTTCAAACCATGTCCACTTACGCCTTTGGAGAATCCAGACAGTAACCTGGAGTCTTATGACGTAAATAATCAAACAAGAGGCTATTAGTATCCGTCTCAGAGGGTCGCCGCACATTTGGTACTCCCTCAACCAAGTGTTCGATGTTACATATTCAGCAAACAGCAGCCACAAAGTTACTAAAAGGGTGATGATAATGCAGCCGCTAAAAAGGGATTTTTTTAAAAATGAACTATCATAGCTGTCGATGAATATCATTTATACCCTATCCAAGATGTTTCTCGTTGATCAATCAGCTTTATACGAGCCCAATGGTCGAGTTAGTATGATTTCCATAAACTTAATATCACCCAAGTAACGATATATTGAGAATATCCAAACTTGGCCTAAAATACAGATATCAGTATTGATGGTTGTTAAGGGAAGTAAATCAGAAATTTAATTTTTTTTGAATTATCTCCGTCTACCAACAACTCAAACGAACGCGCTTCGGTTTGCCTTCGACATGAGCTCAGGCCGAAATTCGTTCAGGATCAAAAACAGTCGATCTGTCTTCTGCCATCTGACCTCTATCCCCTGCTATCTGACACCTGAATCCGCCTCCGGCGGAACACCTGACACCTTTCTTAGGAATCCAGGATCTTCTTCATGGTAGCGCCATCGATATTTCCACCACTGATAATTACCCCGATGCGGCCCGGCGTTCGAATCACGCCGCTTAACAGGGCCGCCACACCCAGGGCGCCGGATGGCTCGACAACTATCTTCATGCGGTAAAACAGGAATTTGACCGCTTTGATGATGGCCGCCTCCGACACGGTTTTCATATCGTTCACGTATTTCAGAACAAAAGGGAAAGTCACGTCCTTACCCAGGGAAGGTGTTCGGGTGCCATCGGCAATCGTAGGTGGATTATGAACCGTGTGCAGCTTGCCGGTATGGAACGATCGGGTGGCGTCGTCTGCCAATTCCGGCTCGATGCCGATCACCTGACATCCGGGATCCGCTCCCCTGGCGGCAATGGCGGATCCACTAAGCAAGCCACCGCCGCCGCATGGGACCAGCAGCACATCCAGTGAATCGATTTCTTCAAAAAATTCAAGTGCCGCTGTCCCCTGGCCGGCGACGATATCAACGTGATCGTAGGGCGGTATTAAAACATACCCATGTTTTCTTTCGAGATCTTCAGAAATTTTTTCACGGGTGGTTTCTTCTGAATTGTATTCCACGATACGTGCCCCATATGCTTCAGTGGCGGCGCGCTTGGTGGCCGGTGCATCATCAGGCATGACAATGGTTGTTTGAATGCCCAAAAGCCGCCCAACCAGGGCGATGGCCTGGGCATGATTTCCGGAAGAATGGGTAATAACCCCCCGCTTGCTGTCTTTATCGGAAAGCTGGGACATGGCGTTGTAAGCGCCTCTGAACTTGAAGGCGCCGACACGTTGAAAATTTTCACATTTAAGATAGACTTGCGCGCCTATTCTTTGATTTAGGGTTCGCGAGCTCATAATTGGTGTGATATGGGCATGGCCGCGGAGTCGCTTGCTTGCCGCCCGGACGAATTCAAACATATTATCTGAATTTTTGGACATAATGGTGCCGCCGTTTTCCGATGAAGTTTGAGTTTTGAAAGAAATTACAGATCTGCAAATTTGGGGGATAATAACAGCTTTGGGTATATTTTACCAGTCGGATGGGGCCAGCACTTTCCACGGGTAGCTGTCTTCTGTAACCTGGGCCCAGAAGAGATTTCCTGAATTCCGCCACGGATCCAGCACAATTCCTTTAAAGAAACTCTGTCCTTTGGCGGTAACCACAACGCAGTTATGCTCACGCAGTTCACTGCCGCGATATGCTACCCCCCAATGAAGCTGGAGGCTTTTTAAATCTAGCGTCTTGAGCCGTTTCATCAAGTCTTCCGTCCAATGATAGCACAATCCGCGGTCTTTTAAGCCCACTGCGACCAGTACGTTGTGGGCGACAGCCGGACGAACGAGCTGATATTCTTCAGCCAGAACCGCCGATTCTCGAACGGCTGTCTCCGCCACCTTCATCGCTTCTGTTTTGTCAACCGTCTCGCCCAAGACCACCAGTACCTGTTCCAGTTGTTTGACCTTTTCCCGATAGATTTGGGCGTCTGTCTGGATACCTGATGTCGTGGCGTTAAATGAACCGTTGCCCGGATAGTAAACGTTTGCTCTGGCACAGCCGAACACGACGAAAAGCAGGCAGAGCGCTGTGATATATTTTAATCTGGATTTCATGTTTCAAATACGGATTCCTAAATCTGCAAGTTGCTTTATTATCAAAGGTTCCCACCCACGATTCGCTTTTGGATTTGCAGGGCTGGGATGGGTAATCATACCTATTTTCACTGCTTGATCACCTAAGGCCACCCGGGCCCTTTTTTCTGCGAACTTGCCGATGCCGACCACATAGCGTGGTTTTATGTGTTCGATCGTCTTTCGAAGCGCCTGATCGCATACCTCCTGCAGGGGGCCGCGCTCCGCTGCGCGGAT
>JASFGZ010000318.1:0-5904 GCA_050123495.1 Desulfobacterales bacterium | reverse complement strand
AATTTTAATGTGATTTTAGAATCTAACGATCGTTCGGTAGGTTTAATATTTCTCGATAGACATCTCCCATAAGCACTTGAAACGCTCTCTCACTCGACATCGTAATCATTGCTGAACTGAAAACGCGTCCGAATAAAAGACTTAGGAACAAACATGTCAAATAAGAAAGATACAATCAAAAGGGTTTCTATCAAACTGTTCTATAAAAAGGGCTACTTTGCGACCGGCATAAGCGACATTGCACGAGCAGCGGAGATCCAAAAATCCAGCATTTATTATCATTACTCGAATAAGGAGGAAATCCTTTTTGACATATTAAAAACGACGATGATTGATCTCGATGCTAATTTGGAAAGGTATATTAAAACTGCAAAAAGCACAGAAGAGAAAATGAGAACTGCCATTCAAAGCCACATCATTTTTCATATGGATCGGCAAAAAGAGGTTCTAATCTCCGACAGCGAGTTGCGGGGTTTAACCCTAAATAACTACAAAAATATTATTAAAATGAGAAATGATTACGAAAAAAAATTTCAGTCTATCCTCAAGAAAGGAATAAAAGAGAGGATCTTCTCAAATTCGGATTTTAAAGTGATCTCTTACGGGATCCTAACCTTGTGTACCGCCGTATCCATATGGTTCAGACCATCCGGGCGACTTTCAAAGGAAGCTGTCGTCCAAATTTACACAGATTTTATTCTCAACGGTCTGAAATCTTAAAACCTTCATGAACGATTCATAACGCAGGAGCAGGGAGGGGGTGATATTAGAGCGCAAGAATAGAAGAGAAAACGAACAACCTTGGCACCAAACGAAAACCCTATGAAAAAAGGAGAGAAAAATGGTGACCGTTCTAAGAAGAAAAAAAATACCTTTTTTTGTTTGTGCACTGGCCATTTTGGCTTTGACGCTGGTCTTAACTTCACAGCCAGTTGCGGCTAAAAACTACAAATGGAAGATTAGTCAAGGAATAGCGGAAGACCATCCCGCTGCTGCCCGTTGCAAACAATTCGCCAAACTGGTGGCCGAGAAATCCGGGGGACGCATCGAGTTAACCTATTATCCTTCCGGCGCCTTGGGTGATTGGATGGAGCAAATTGAGGGGAACCGTATGGGCACCTTGGAGATAGGTTTGAACGCTGGTTCCACTTCGTACGATCCCCGAACCAACCTCATGTTCATGCCCTATCTTTTTGCTACATGGGATGAGGCACGCGCCGCTATCGGTTCAAAAGGATGGCTTACCCCTATTTTTGATGACCTTTACTCGAGCATTGGGCTCAAGGTTCTAGGCATTTACCTCAATGCTTGGGACGGGATGGCTTACACCAAGAGGGTTAAAAAGGTGGCTAAAACGCCAGCCGATTATAAAGGCATAAAAATGCGTGTGCCGCCGATCCGAATCTTTGAGGTATATATTCCCACCCTGGGCTTTATTTCCACCCCCATAGCCTATTCCGAGACGTTTACGGCACTTCAGACTGGAATCGTCGATGCCCGTTCCGCATGCCCTGCGGTCGAAGCATATGTCATGCGCGATGCACTAAAATCTTGGGTTGCTACGCGGGATTGCTTTGAATACTGGTTTCTCACTATGAATAACAAACTGTGGAATTCCCTGTCGGCTGAAGATCAGGCAATATTAACCAGCTGTGCAGATAAAGTGATGAGCGACCAAGCGTTGGCTGCTGAAAAGGATGAAGAAGATTTCAAAAGGAAACTCGAAGCGGCAGGCGTTAAGGTCTATGAAGTCACCCAGCAGGAGTGGGAGGAAGGCGCAAAGATTGTCCGAGCAAAAGCATGGCCCAAGATTCAAGAAGAACTGCTTGGTTCCGTCTTAATGGAAAAGGTAAAAGCCCACGCAACAAAAATCGCAGAATAGAGCGCTCCAGCCGAACTTAGTTGACATTTTTATTTTCTTTAAGCCCGAATTCGGAAGAGGGTTCTCTATGATCCCTCTTCCCCAAAAAATGAAGGAAAAAAATATGAACTGGGCAAGGAGTAAAAAGATTTGGGATTTTGCAGACGGCTTTATAGACAAATCTTTCACCATCCTGATTGTGGTCGGCGGTGCAGTGGTTACATTGACCGTGATTCTACAGGTTGCACTTCGTTACATATTTAAGGCTCCCCTTTTCGGCCTGGAGGAATTCTCAAGGCTAATCGCCGTTTGGGTATACTTTCTTGGCGCCATATTCGGAACGAAACTAGACGCACACGTTCAAGGAGACGTGGCAGAGAGGCTTTTTAAGTCCTCCCGCTCTAAGTCTATCGTTAAGACCACAACGTGGTGTCTCAGCCTCGTGCTCTGTATTTTGCTCCTTTATCATGCTGGCAAGTACAGTGCATGGCTATATGGAACTGGAGAAAGAACCACCGGCCTTTGGTGGCCGAGGATCCTGAGCGTAGGGAGTATGTTTTTTGGAGCCATTTTCATGACCTTCTACGCTATCGCAAACTTCCTAAAGTATTTTGGGGAAATGGTAGGTGGATCAAAAGAAGCACTCGGAGGTTAGCTATGACTATCGTTATGATTGTGATGGCCATTGTTGTGTTAATAATGCTCCTCGGTGTGCCGGTTGGGTTCGCCTTTGGCCTCGGGGGGTTCGCGATTCTCTTTGTGACGGGGCTTGACCCCAGATTCGCCATTCCTTCAGCTTTTCGTAATCTCGAGTCCTATACACTGCTCGCACTGCCTCTATTTATCATGGCCGGCGGGTTGATGAGGGATGCGGATATATCCAGAAGACTCATCGCGTTTACCATGTCTTTTCTGGGTAGAATCAGGGGGGGACTTGGTATGGTGTGCGTAGTAAGTTGCACCATATTTGGCGCCATCTCCGGTTCAGCCTCGGCTGCCATCGCTGCGATTGGTTCGGTCATAATCCCTGAAATGGTCGAACGAGGATATAGCAGAGGGTATTCGACAGGCCTGGTCGCGGCGTCGTCCATGCTGGCCTTGCTCATTCCACCGAGTATCCCCATGATCGTTTTCGCGATGACCGCGCAAATATCCATTCTTTCAGCGTTCCTTAGTACTTTGATACCGGGTATCCTTATGATGACAGCCTATTGTATCATTAATCTGGCAATGAGTAGAAAGATGGAAAAGATCAAAGTGGCGGAACAAAAAGATCTGCGAGAAACTATCGGGGAGATCGGTCGCTCAACGAGACATGCCGGGTTCGCGCTTTTTATGCCTATTCTGGTTTTAGGCGGCATTTACGGAGGTGTATTTACGCCCACCGAAGCCGCCGGGATGTCCGCCCTTTACGCGGTCATTGTTGGCTTGGCCATTTACAGAACAATGACCTTGAGAGGCATGAGCGTTAACATTAAGAATTCCATGATCACCTCAGGTGTGGTCATGATTCTTCTATTTTTTATCCTGATGGTCAGTCGCATAATGGTGACTTATCAAGTTCCCCAGCAATTGACAGAGTTTATATTCGAATTCACAACAAACAAGTGGATCGTTCTACTCATGCTAAACGTCATTCTCCTCCTGATGGGCATGCTTGTGGATGATGTCTCCGGTAATATTCTCTCTGCGGCGCTTCTTTTGCCTATTGCAAAATCCGTGGGCATCGATCCAGTCCATTTCGCCGCCATATCCGTCACCAATCTGTCCCTTGGAAACATTACCCCCCCATGCGCTCCCATGCTTTATCTTGCGGGCCTGATAGGAGGAAATTTGCCACTTAATGAATATGTAAAGCCGGCCTCGTATTTCATGATTTTCGGAGCGTTACCCGTTATATTATTGGTAACATATGTTCCGCAATTCGCTTTGGTCCTGGTCAATCTTTTTATAAGATAACCCCAAAAGGTAAGTCGGCATGCCAGGGAAAAGACAAAATGCTTTCAGACCACAGACAATTGAGCTGAAATTATAAGTACGAATCATTTGATTTGATGAGGTGCAATCAAGATGAAGATAGTAGATATGAGAGTGCGCATCCCTCGAGGATTTGAAGATAATAGTCCTGATGCCTTTATGCTGTATTATCAGGATAGGGCTGGATTCAACCTTCGATATGAGGCCGACATCGATGTAATGCTGAAGGAAATGAATAAGGCGTCTATTGAAAAAGCGGTATTGCATAGTGAGTGGGAATTTGAGGATCCGATACCCTTAAATAAAGACGTGACAAGACTTGTCCAAGAATTCCCAGATAGATTCTTCGGAGCCGTAAGCGTGGATCCGAGAAAAGGGATAACTGCTTCTGCGAAAGAGTTCAGGAACGCGGCAGAGGCCACCAAATGTGTGGGCTTAAGCTTACAGCCTGCCTTTCTTGATATGTTACCCAATGATAGAAGGCTTTATGTCCTTTACCAGCTATGCGAAGCGCATAACATCCCTCTGTGGCTTCATACGGGCATCAACTATGCGCCAAATCATTCCATGGAAGCGGACCGCCCCATACACCTGGAGAAAATACTTTTGGACTTTCCGGATATCAAGTTGGTTGCTTGCCATTCAGGATGGCCCTGGGTAGGTGAGCTTTGTGCCATTGCCCGGAAATTCTATCCCAGGGTTTTTCTTGAAATTGGGGGGATTGCTCCAAAATACATTTTCGCTCAAGGAACCGGATGGGACCCCTTTCTTCAGTATGCTAACTCTCTACTTCAGGATCAGGTTTTATTTGGAACAGATTGGCCGACAATCTCTTTCGAAAGGGCAAAAAAGGAAATTAATGAAGCCCCGTTGAAGGACGAGGTTAAATCCAAAATTTTGTATGAAAACGGGATGAGGTTAATAAAAGAAACCTTGAATTGATGCTTTTCAATCCTCAGAACTGGTCTTAAGGATGGGAAGTAGCTTTCTGCCAAAACAATTAATAAAGGAGGACGGAAATGCTTAGGGGCAAGACCTATGAGGAAGTATGCAATAACTTCAGTTGGGAGATCCCTGAATATTACAATATCGGCGTAGATGTATGCGACAAGTGGGCAAATGACAAATATCGGGTAGCGCTCATCTATGTTGATCCGGATGAAAAAGATCATAAGTATACTTTTTGGGAACTGAAGAATCTGTCAAATCAATTGGCTAATGCAATG
This sequence comes from Desulfobacterales bacterium, assembly GCA_050123495.1. Classification (GTDB taxonomy): domain Bacteria; phylum Desulfobacterota; class Desulfobacteria; order Desulfobacterales; family JAHEIW01; genus JAHEIW01. The sequence goes on along the minus strand of JASFGZ010000318.1, from coordinate 840 downwards.
AGGGCCAACGGCATAGAACGAGAGGACAGGGTTGGAATATTGTTGTCCCAGAGACCCGAAACACTCATTTCACACATTGCAACCTATAAATTAGGCGCCATAGCTGTGCAGCTTCTCACGCTTTTTGGTCCCCATGCCATTGAATATCGGCTTCAGGATAGCGAGGCCAAAGCCGTGATTACGGATATTGAGAATCTTTCAAAAATAAAAGAAATCAAAGATCGCCTTCCCAGTTTAAAAATGATAATGGTCATTGACCCTGGGAAAGAAGATAATGTCTTGGATTTTTGGGCATGTTTGCAAAAGGGAAGCCGCGAATTCAAGCCAATTTTAACAAAACCAAAAGATCCGGCATTGATCATTTACACTTCAGGGACTACTGGCCAGCCAAAGGGAACCCTTCATGGGCACCAGATCTTGCTTGGAATTCTTCCGGGCTTTGAATTCTATCACAATTTGTTCCCCAAACAAGGTGACCTGATGTGGACGCCGCTTGACTGGGCCTATATCGGAGGGTCATACGATGCCCTATTTCCCACATTGCATCACGGCTATCCCATGCTTGCCTTCAGGGCCAGAAAATTTGATCCAGAAAAAAGTTTTTATATGATGGTCAAATACGGGGTCAGAAATCTCATGGCCGTTCCTACTGTTTTACGGATGATGATGCATGCTGTCGAACGCCCCAAAGAGCGTTACGACCTTCAGTTAAGGTCTATTACTGTCGGTGGTGAGACCTTGGGGGAAGAGCTTTCTCAATGGAGTATAGATGCCCTCGGCGTTGAGCTTAACGAGCAATATGGGCAGACGGAATGTGATTTAGTAATTGGCTTTAGTGCA
>JASFGZ010000317.1:0-5918 GCA_050123495.1 Desulfobacterales bacterium | reverse complement strand
CCGCGGGTGAGGGTAGCCACCATTCGAGTGCAAGACTTCAATGTCCTTGAAACCGTCTTTGAGGTTCAGTTGCGGGTGTTTAATACCAATGACACGGCCCTTCAAATCCGAGGCCTTGAGTGCGAGCTTGAAATCAACGGCCAGCCGTTTGCCATCGGAGTCTCCGACGCCGATGTTGAAATACCGTCCTATGGGACAAAGCTTTTGCCGCTGCGACTTTATGCATCGATTTTTGACATCATAAAAAGCACCGCCGATTTGCCCAACCAAGAGCAATTGCGTTATCACATCAAAGGGAAATTGCGCCTCGGGGCAAGTGCATTTCCCGGTGTGCTGCCCTTTGATTCAACAGGCAACATTTCTCTGCCGGACATGTCTGAATTGAAGGCGCGCCGTCCTGCTTCCGATTAATTGAAGCCAAAAGAAAAATTAGCAGTGTATCCTGACTTAGATTAAACTCAACCCTTTCGAATTCTATCTATAAATAATCTGAGCAGTTGGGAAGTTTTTTAATTCCCAGCCTGTCATTCCCGCAAAGGCGGGAATCCAGCTTGCTTTATCTAACAGAAGGGAATTATGGCTGCCAAGCAATTTGACCGTAACGAAAACACCCGCTTAACCCGACGGATCTGGATCTGGTTCAAGCGGGATTTTTTAGGCATCTTCCGTGAAATGCGCTGGAGTTATTTGCCGCCCCTAATGGTTTATCTGGCAGCCGGCGTTTCCGGATTTACCGGGATCATTGAGTCTTTCTTTGTCAAAGAACAACTGGGCTTATCGGCTGCATTTTTGGCGGGCCTCGCATTCTGGGCCGGTTTGCCGTGGGCCCTAAAGATGCCGTTAGGACATCTGGTCGATCTGTTCTGGCGCCGTAAAGCCGGGTTTGTCTATTTTGGGGCAACACTGATGGCGCTCAGTTTGCTGATCATGGTTGGATTGACCGGACATACCCGGTGGATGGCAACTTTTTTGCCGGTTGATATCTGGTATATCATTTCGGTGCTGCTGTCCCCGGTGGGATTTGTCCTGCAGGACGTTGTGGCGGACGCCATGACCGTCGAAGCCGTGCCCGCTGTCGATGAAGATGGTTCTCCCATAGAAGATCTAACACTGCAGCGCATGCATGTCACCATGCAGACTCTGGGGCGCATTGCGATAATCGGCGGCAGTGCCCTGGTGGCCGGATTGGGCGGCTGGCTGGCGAAAATACTCTCATACGAGGTGATGTATTCGTGGTCTCTGGTCATTCCGCTCATCTCTGTTTTGGGCGTGACCCTGGGCAGCTGGACAACCCGGCATCGCCGTCTTCGACTGCGGCAAGAAGGCTTTTCACCAGCAGAAATCGATAAAATGCTGCAAGCGCATGACACCCGCACGTCTCCCAACTGGTATATTCTGGGCGGCAGCGGGATATTTGTGATCATGACCTTGCTTTTGGGGCTCTCGGGGCTGCAATTAAAAAAAGAAATCATTTTTGTCGGCTCCCTGGGGATCATCGCATATCTCATGCACCAGCTGGTCCGGGACATGCCCCCTCTCAAGCGTCGCGAAATCATCGGCATTGCCGTTATCATTTTTGTCTTCCGGGCCATGCCTGCATTCGGTCCCGGGGCCAGTTGGTGGCAAATCGACGTTTTGGGCTTTGATGAGGCTTTTTTCGGCACCTTGCGTCAAATAGCCTCTCTGCTGGCCATCGCCGGCATGTTTGCCCTGCGCAGCTGGATGGGACGTCATCCGGTGCCTTATCTGATTGTCTTTTTATCGGTCTACAATACCATTATGATTTTGCCGTTCATCGGCATGTTCTATGGTTTGCATGTTTGGACCGAGGCTAATTTTGGCTTTGGCGCCCGCACCATCGCCATCATCGATACCATGGCAGATTCGCCGCTGGGGCAGGTCGCCATGATCCCCATGTTGGCGTGGATCGCCAAAGAGACGCCCCGCGACAAAAAGGCTACCTATTTTGCGGTTATGGCGGCCTTTACCAATCTGGCACTTTCCGCCAGTAGCCTTGGAACCAATTATTTGAACAAAATTTTTACGATCCCGCGGGGGCAATACAACGAACTGGGAATATTGATGATTACGGTCAGCGCCATGGCGCTTGTGCTTCCGATTGTGACCGTACTGATATTCAACAATCCGTTTGGCCGGCAATCAGCGCCAGAGGACGTATCCACCGAAAGCGAAGCGACAAACTAAATTCGTAAAGCCATCAGCATGCATCAGAACTGGCAGACGTCGCCCTGTAAACACCGACCTTACCCCAAACGCCCAATACCTGCTTAACGAACGCGGCCGAAGATTAATCCAATTTTTATTTGATTCATATCCGGTAGTGATGGTAGATTCTATGACACTCTCAGACGGTTGTTTCTGTTTGAGATTTTAGATGTGTCGTTTGGCGCCAGCTATCTTTAACAAAAGCGAAACGATCCGAAATTTTTTTGAGGCCGATTTATGAAACTTGGAATCATTGGCCTACCGCGTTCCGGCAAATCAACCATCTTTGATGCCTTAACCAAAAATATCTCAGGCACAGAGCACAAAGGCCAGGACCGGATTGCGGTCATCCGGGTTCCGGATGACCGCGTTGACGCACTCAGCCAAATGTACCAACCCAAGAAAACCACTTATGCCCAGGTGGAATATTTCTTGCCCGGCTATAAAAAAGATAGCCTCAAAGACCAGAGTATCTGGACCTCTGCAAGGGATTGTGATGCACTGCTGCATGTCGTCCGCAACCATGCGGCTTACGGCTTTGAAAAACAGTCCCCTTCTGAAGATTTTTTCAAACTTGAGCAGGAGTTCATTCTGTCTGATCTGATGGTGGCTGAAAAACGCATCGAACGCATCGAAATGGACCACAAACGCGGCAAAAAAATGGATACAGAAGAACACGAATTATTGATGACATGCCAGCATTGCCTCGAAGATGAAATCCCATTGAGAAAGAAACCAGACCTGGCATCGGCCCCCAAACTCAGAGGGTTTACATTTTTAAGTGCCAAGCCCGTTCTGGTTCTGTTTAACAACGAAGACGATGATGACGGCCTGCCGGATGCCAAAGACGTCACCGCCAAGGAAGTCTGCCTGGTGGTTCGGGGTATATTGGAACAGGAACTCGCCCAAATGCCTCCTGAGGAAGCGGCCGAATTTCTGGCTGAATTTAACATCCCGGCATCCGCCATGGATCGGGTCATCCAGGCATCTTATGCGCTCTTAGAGCTGATATCTTTTTTTACCGTTATCAGTAAAGAAGTCCGCGCATGGACCATAAAAAAGGCAACCCCGGCCCTTGAGGCTGCAAACGTCATACATTCGGATATGAAAAGAGGGTTTATCCGGGCCGAAGTGATTTCTTTTGAAGACTTGATGGATGCGGGCAGTTATGCCGAAGCCAAAAAGCGGGGAACCGTAAGGTTGGAAGGTAAAACTTACGAGGTGCAAGACGGCGATATTATACAGTTCCGTTTCAACGTCTAGATGAGGAGATAGACTTGATGGCGGATACGGTTTTGGAAATAATGGCCCAGGGCGCCTGGAACGGGGGCAGTCTGGTCGACAATTCCATTTATGAAGATAAAGGAATGATGTTCAAAGGTGGAATACCGGTCAACAACACAACCATTGAGGAACGAATTGGCGTCCGAACAAGAATGGCAGCACCGCAAGATGAACGTATCGGTGTGCTGGCTTTTAAGGATCTGCTGCAAACATCCAATATCGATCCTGCCCGCATCAAACTGATCATCGGGGCCACCAATATCGGTGAAGACAAATTCGACCCGGGCCCCCTCGTCCGGCATCCTTTTAAACTCGTGCAGAGCGATTGTCCGGACGCACTGGTGCTCGATTTATATGCGGGCTGCCCGGGTTTTAATGTGTCCGTTGAGCTCGTGTTTATGATGTCGCTGGCCGGCATTCTGCAACCGGGGGATCTGTCGATCATTATCGGTGCAGAAAATGTGCATCGCGCTAAAGTCTTCCCACCAGACGATACCGCCAATATTATATTTGGTGACGATGCCCTTGCCACCGCGCTGGAAACCAAAACGTTTGCATCAAAGGCCGGGTCCGGCCGTATAACCGCAGAGGCAAAATTCAATGCCGGTGTCGACTTTCCGCGCGGCATTGCAAATGAGCTGTTAAAAATAAAGGGTCATAAGAAAATCGATGGTATCATTATTGACAATCAGCTGGGCAAGATTGAACACCGGGTTCCGGCATCAGCCGTCAGGGTTCAACATCATCTTGTCGAGCAATTTTATCCCAAAGAGGTCACAAAAGGGACATTTAAACGCTTTCGGAATGCCTTGGCGTTTTATGATCAGCATGTCAATTCCTTTGCTTTTGACATTATGACGCCTGACCGAAAACCAGATCAGGTTACCATGATCGCAAACGCATACGTGAAGTCCGGAAAATACAAAACCATTGCCTCGGCCTACCTTGCCCCTGACCATAATGTTGTGCTTTCATTGCACGAAAGCGATAACCGTTCTTATCTCAGACCCAAGTGGGGTATTGTTGACACCCTGACACGGACGCATGGCTGTTTCGCCCACTATATAGAAGTGATGCCGTTTAAAGTCAGAAAGGATATGTTCGGCAAAATGAATGGGAAAGGCGTATTCCTTCATGCCACCCGCGGCGCCAAATATCATTTGGATGCATTAATGTCCCCCAACAGCTTGACCATGGATGATATTGATCTTTTAGTTGAACATCAGGCCAATTTTGCCATGATTCCGCTAACCCTGGAACAGGTTCTTAAAAGCGACCAAACGGATCTGAAAAATGCTGTCGTTGATGTTGTCGCCAATAAAATGGTAACCAATATTCACGTCCGCGGAAACTGCTCTGTGGTTTGTATGCAAAGACTGCCTTATGACCTCCAGCGGGGCGCACTGGGTCCGGATCGTATCCAGGGATATCCCGTGAATCAAAATCTCGAAAAATTAAAACACGCAAAAACGATTTTATATGATTCAATCGGGGCGGGAATGACCCGCAGTTCTTTTATTCAAAGAAAAAAATAAGGTTGCGTAAGTTATTTTCGCTTTTATTGTGACATCGAATGCCTCACAAACACCAAATCGTTTATCCAGTTATTTTCTTTTTGTTGCTTATCTTAGCAGGTGTCGGTCTATTCTTTCTGACCTCATATGTTCTACCCGGTTTTCTGGAATCCAAAATCATTTCCATTCTGAAAAAAGATGCCGCAATTACGGATCTTGCGCTGGATTTTCATGAGTTGGATCTCGACGGCGCAAACTTGGGATCACTGCGAATCGGCACGCCTGAAAATCCTGCGCTGATTATTCGTTCGATACATATCGATTATTCTCCCGGAGGAATCTACCAAAAAAAAATTAAAAAAGTTTCGATCAACGGTGTCGAACTTTATGGTGAATTAAGAAACGGACGGTTCGGTTTTCGCGGCTTTGATTTGGAAAAAGTTTTCGCCCAATTCGATTCTGCGGAAACGAAAAAAAAAGCTCCCGATGATCATCAATACCCGTTTTTTCCGCAATTAATCGAAATTAATAACGGCGCACTTATTTGTATCCTGAATGAAAAAACATACCGCGTTCCGTTTGAAATGAATCTGGCCCGGCAAGAAAACGCCGTACACAATTTGCAAGCGAATATCCGATTGTATCCCCGGGGACAGGCGGTTCATATTTCAACTGACATTAATTTAGAGCACAACCGTCTCGTATCTCAATTTACCGCTAAAGTGTTGGACCTGCAAAGATTTAGCGACATATTTAAACCTTTAGATGGGCTGAGCATTGCCGGATTGGCCAGTTTAGAAGCAACCGCCGATATCCAGCTGGCGCCTTTTGCGGTTTCTTCGATCTCCGGCCGCTTAAAAGGTTCTGGCGTTAATGTCAGTTACAATAACATTG
>JASFGZ010000316.1:0-5922 GCA_050123495.1 Desulfobacterales bacterium | reverse complement strand
ATGCGTAAGATGGTTGTTGGTATCAATGGTCAGTTCCGTTCGAATCCCATCCGGTGAAACAATGGCAGTCGGCACACCGTTCTCATCGCGTTCGATTTTAATTAGGTTTCCGAACTGGTCGGTGATGGCAACCAGATTATTTTCTTCATCATAGTTGAATTCGTAAAAAGAAACGCCGGTATCCAAATCAATGGTCTTTTTATGCAGCCCCGCACTGGACATGATGTAACCAATACCGCTTTGTTCCGTAAAGGCAATGTCCGAATCCGACATTACCCCGATCAGGCCAGGCGTCGGCGGGCTGACTTTGCGGATGCGCCAATTTTTGTTATCGGCGATGAAAATTTTACCCGCCGCATCGATAGCTACATCGTATGGCCAATTGAGCCTTGCACCTGTCGCAGGACCGCCGTCGCCAGCAAACGCACCAACATTAGTTGGACCGCTTCCGGCAACGGTAGTGATTATGCCCGCCGTATCAACCTTCCAGACACGGTTAGCAAATACACTCACGATATAAAGATTTCCGGCGGCATCGACTTCCACTTTCTCAATTGAATAAATCCCTGTTTCTGTGGCCTGCACACCGTCACCTGCATATAATGATGTGCCATTTCCGGCCACAGTTGTAATAATTCCGCTGGGGTCCACTTTTCGTACGCGGACGGATCCATCTGCGATATAAAGGTTACCTGATTTATCGACAGCTACATCACCCGGATAGCGGAGTTCAGCCTCCGTAGCCAATCCACCATCACCACTAAAACCGCCGCCATTACTTCCAGTAGGCCCACTGCCGGCAACAGTGGTAATTATACCGTTAACATCCACTTTGCGGATGCGATGATTGCTTGAATCGGCGATGTATAGATTGCCATCGTTGTCCGGATCAACTCCACCAGGATAGTTTAATCGAGCCGATGTCGCAAGGCCGCCATCTCCGCTGAATCCCTGTAGATTCACATCGCAAATACCGGCAACCCGAGTTGAATTACCTTCAGAATCGATTTTAAAAACACAGCTTTCTTTATAGAATGGATCATAAAAGTTCCCCCGAGCGTCCATAGCGAAATTTGTATCGCGCATAGAATTAACCGCTGTGGTAACAATGCCATTGGTATCGACCTTCAAAATACGGTAATCCCACCAATGAAAACCGAGTACTTCGCCGGTTCCGATGTAGAGATTGCCTGCCGCATCCGTTTCAACATTCGTCGCATAACCGATGCTGGCTTCAGTGGCCGGCCCGTCTAAATCGCTAAAGCCAGCCTGTCCGTTGCCGGCAAATGTGTCGATGATGACGGCATTGTTTTTATTGACTGTTCCATCCCCCTTGATGATCGTAGAGGGATCCAGAGGACTCACTTGATGATGCCGCGATAGTGTCCAGCCCTCAGCAATAGTTCCTTTGCCCCTGATGATCGGAACTGCAAAATCTGTCCAAAGAATAATTTCTTCCCGTGATTGAATCTCTATCGTACCAACGCCCGGTTGACCAAATGCCTGACCCACAGGGCTGGGTAGATAATATACGCCATAATAGACGAAACCCACCCTAACGTGGGCGACAACCGCACCGGTGACCGATCGCCCCAGATGGTCGTGGCCGTCCCATTCGATTTCGGCGATCTGATTGGGAGAGGGGGGTAGCTCTACTCTGTATTGCTTACCAGCAATATCAACAAGAACATCTATTCTAATAAGACTTTCAGGAACCGTTTCACCGCTGACTGGAACCGTGATTACACCCGGTTTATAGCCAGCCACCCGGCTGCTTGCATAGTGCAGCGTCATATCTGTACCGGAGATGGAAATGTCTTCATGAAAAATACGACTTTTTTCTTCTACAAACGAACAGATGTGTCTTTTAGGATCCGTCCCGTTACCATCTTGTGTGTCAGCTTGGGGAAAACCGTTGGCATTTGATGCAATGGCATCCTGCGGAGGTCCACCCGGCCAATTGCAATCAAAAGGGGTAAAGTGATTCACCTGAACCCGCCAAAAGGTAACGCCCGGCGCGTAGCGTTGGCTGTCGCCAAGCCCTTTTACCTCACTACTAAAAACCCCGTCTTCATCCAAATCGTCACGCAGACCATCCCCATCGGCATCCAGGGCATCCACCTCGCCATTGTTATCGGTGTCCAAAAGCTCAACAACCACACCATTTTCAGAAGGTACCCACACCCCTTTATCGCGGTCGTAAAAGCCCACCGGTACGATGGAGCCGACTGGAAAGCCTAAGAAATTATCCACGTACAGCATTACCGGCTTTTCGAATCGCACCCGCTCGGCACCATCCACCCTGAGTTCCGCACAGTAGGTAAAAGCCGAGGTGGGTGGCAGCCTTGCGGGCATGGATTCCGGGGTGGGGTATTCGGTGGCGCGGGCGGTGATGGTGGTCAATTCCTGGACATCGTTGCCCTGCTCATCCACTAAATAGGCTTTATTGTCACCGCTAAACACCATGGTCACAGCGCGCATTCCGGCATCGTCAATGACATCTTCGCTTTTGTGGATGACCACGGTATCGGCGTTGCCGTCAAAGGTCAGGGTGGTGGCAACCGGATCTTCGGTGATCATGACAACGGTTTCGGCAATGGCATTATCGTTCCAGGGTACGTGCACTTTGCGCTGGGCGGGAATCAGCCCCTTTTTTTCGTAGACCACCGTAAGGGTTCCGCCCCCTTCAACAGGTATCGAAAACCGGCCCTGATCATCGGTGATGACACTGCCGTATTCCGCATGGCGGTGCACGGTGATTGTAACACCTTGCAAAGGCAATTGATTGAAATTGTGAACCAATCCGGTAATGAGCGAAAACCGTTTGGGATCATACTTTTCAACCGTGGAATCCGGTGGCACAAGATCATCATAGTTTTCACCATAGGACCCCTCGGGTTGGGGTTCGGGGCTGCCGGTCACTTGGACAGTAACCCGGGCATTTGCTGAGCCGGTCGGGCCGGTAACCGTCAAGGTATAAGTCGTGGTATGCCCCGGTGAGACGTCGGTTGTGCCTTCCACAGACACAGAACCAATTCCATTGTCTATATGGGCACTTTCTCCGCGTATTGCGCTCCAGGTCAAGATGGCGGATCCACCTTGAGAAATTGAAGATGGTGAGGCACTGAAACTCACTGCCGGTGGCTGATTTTCAGAACCTAAGGAGATGGTTAAATCAACAGCAGTGTTTTCGACTACAGACGAACCTCCAACCGGGTTCTGGCTGATCACAGAACCTGCCGGTACGGTTTCGCTGTGTTCAGTTGTGATGATGCCAACCACCAAGCTGGCTGATCGTATCGCTGCTTCTGCGACCGGCTGGGTCATACCGATCACATCTGGTACATTGGTCTTACGTGGTAAGGCAATTATCTTGACTTCATCAGGAGAGCTGTCAACCGTGCCATCATTGACAATGAGTTGAACCTCGTAGGTGCCGATGATATCCGGCGTAAATCTCGGACTCACAGCTGAAGGATCAGAAAGCGTGGCTGTAGTTCCCTCCGGCGTGGTGACAAAGGACCAGCCGAAAATCAAGCTATCCTTATCCACGTCGCTGGAGGCGCTGCCATTAAGGAGCACTGTATCAGCGACAAACACATTCTGGTCCTGGCCGGCGTTTGCCAGCGGAGGATCATTGATTGGGTTGATATTAAGGCTGACAATGGCCGGGTTGCTATCGAATTCACCGTCATTGGCCTTGAAGGAAAACGAATCATTTTGATCATAATTCTCCCGGGGGGCGTAAATCAGGTTTGGCGCATCACCGGTTAGTGTCCCATATGCAGGGCCATCAACAATCTCATAAGCGAGTGAATCACCTTCAACATCGCTGGCACTGAGGGTAATCTGCTTGAACTCATCTTCATTTAGATTAACTGTCTGCGAATCGGCAACTGGTGCATCGTTCAAGGAATTTACGGTGATCGCAACAGTGGCCACCTCAGAGTCCGCCTCGCCGTCATTTGCAATAAAGCTAAATACATCCGGGCCATTATAATTTTGATTGGGTGTGTAAGTCAGATTCGGCGGTGAACCCGCAAGCGTTCCGTTAGTAGGTGGGGATATGACCTCAAAACTTAACGTGTCACCATCTATATCGGTTCCGGACAAAGTTACCGCAATCTGCTTGTCTTCATCGGTGGCGATCACCTGCGATTCGGCTAACGGCGGGCTGTTTTCGATAAATACGTTCACCTCTGCAGTCGCTGGCATTCCCACCCCATAAGCAGTGAGGACATAGATCGTGTCTTGATTAGGTGTAACCTGCATTGCGCCAGCAGATTCTTTACGGACATTACCTGGGTTTATTTCACAAAATTCAGTATTTTCAGTCTGCCATTTTAAAGTGCTGGATTTACCTTTTTTTATGTTGGAAGGTTCGGCCGTAAATGCCGTTATTTTTGGAGCAGGAGTCGTTTTATCAATTTGGTTTATCTGAATAGAGACCATAGCTCCGGGATGGCCCAATAAAAAGACGAACAGCCGGTTAGTTGTCTTCAACTGCACTTCTTTTTCAAATACAAGCTCATCACCAGCTAAAAAATCACGCAAGAACGTATATGTACCATTGAGCACAAAAATTCCACGCCGGATTTCTTTACGGGGGGTATTTTGGGAAATGAATAATCGACCTTCTCCAAGCGCATCTGCGTCGAATGTATGCCTCGACACATGAAAATACCAGTTGTTAATAGTAAAGGCTTTATCAAAAAGGAGCTGTTCGCCGGCATCCGAAGAGTTGGAAAAGGTAATAATTAGGAAGCAGATAAAAAGAATGGCTACAAAGCAGCGGCCGCTTCTTGGCATAACATTTCCTCCATCCATTCAGTTTTCTCAACCTCGAAGAAAATGCCAGAGCATTTCGGAAGAGAAACAAATAAATTTTAAAAATAATTATGAAGATATTATAAGTGGCAGGAAAATCGCTGGAACCCTAGCAGAATACATGCGGGTAGTCAATATTTATTTATAATATTATCAGTGGTTTACATAATTTTACGCTATTTAACAGTACTTTACAGCTTTTGACAGCGTTTGACAGTTCGGAGAAGGATTTCATCACATAGAGCGGAAGATAAAGAATTCAGATAGCCTTGGTCATCAGCAATAGAGGGTTTGGGGAAAAAAATCGCCGCATGGATGCCGAGCATGGAATCAATCGGCACCGCCGGCGGCGATTTGCGATTTTGGGTTTGTTACGGAAAACCGTCTTAAATCTTTGTGGCCTTGTTTAGTCTACCTTAAAAAACGCTTTCTTTTTGGCTTTGCAGACCGGGCATTCATCCGGAGCATCGATTTCACAGGTGTAGCCGCACACGCTGCAAACATAGTAGTCGACTTCCTCCAGACTATCCATATTGTCCAGCGCTTTCTGGTAAAGGTCGGCATGGACTTTTTCGACGGCGTTGGCGTATTCGAAACTGCGCAGGGCGGCGCTGTTGTCTTCGGCTTTGGCATCTTCGATCATGGCCGGATACATGCTTTTAAATTCTTGGGTTTCGCCTGAAATGGCCTCTTTGAGATTGTCAGCGGTGCTGCCAATGCCTTTTAAGGTTCGCAAATGGGCGTGGGCATGCACGGTTTCGGCTGCGCCGGCCGCACGAAACAATTTGGCCACCTGGGCGTAACCTTCCTGATCCGCCTTTTTGGCAAAAGCAAGATATTTACGGTTGGCCTGGGACTCACCCGCGAATGCTTCTCTCAGATTGTCTTCGGACTTACTCATATATTCCTCCTTTTTAATATGTTGTTAAATCCCTTTTTATCAACAGGTAAAGAGCTTAAACAAATTCTATGCCAAAAGGCGAAAAACAATGAAACCTGAATGTAACCTGCCTGATATCGGAAGGTTACACGATGAAGCGCTTTCTTTGGATCAGCAAAATCGCTGATTCTATATGAGACAATCTGTCTCAAAAC
>JASFGZ010000315.1:0-5955 GCA_050123495.1 Desulfobacterales bacterium | reverse complement strand
ATATGCAGCAACACTTCGACACATGTTCTGATATGAACCGTCCAAACCATGACTTGCCATTGCAATGAGGTCAACATCATCTTTTTCGGCAATGATCAAAAGGGTCCCCACCACAGGCCCATAAGCCATATAATGCTTGGTTTCGATTCCTTTCTCTTGAAATCTTTTTTCTATGCCACTCAAATAGGATTCCATTTGCTTTCTTCGTTAGTTTTGTTGGTGTAATGTCGACGCGTCAACAACTTCGTCACATCCTAACAGAAGGGGCTCTTCCTCTACCTGGAGCAGAAGCACTTTTGCTCCGTACCCCTTGGCCGGATTCTCGACAGGGTCCAGAATTTCCTCTGCCCGCTTCGATCCATCCAAAGGGACCCGTATCTTTTTATACATGGGATCTCCTATGACGCTCTATTTCCAGTTTTTAGGTGATTGAATCCATTTCTCTGTTTAATTTATCAGGAGCATAAAATGTGCCAAAAAAAACATATCTTAATTTTTAATGTAAATTCGATAACTTATAATTTGTTTACGGTTGATTCATCAGCAGCTTTGAACCTCATTTTAGAAGGATTTAGAAATAACGTTTCGCAAAATTTCAAAACCAAGGAGCTGGTTAAATTCACAGGCTTTGAGATCTCGAATTGCTTTTTCCTAAAATTTTTAAGCGAGGAAAAAATTCACGGCTGTTCCAACAAGCAGGGCTGTAATGAACATAATCCCGATTGCCTTCAAGCCATCACGCAGTTTTAATTCGCGAAACAGGATGACAAATGTGGCGATGCAAGGGAAAAACATGGATAGAATCACACTTCCGGTGATGAGCTGATGGGTTGTCAGTTCAAGAGGAGCGAGCATACCGATAGCGACATCTTTTCTCAATATTCCAACCAGTAAAGGTACAATCGCTTCTTCCGGCAAGCCCCAAAGTCTGGTGACGACCGGTGCTGTAAGGTGAGCGATGTGTATAAAAATCTTGAAGGCGTATAATAAATTAACGACGAAAATGGCCGCCATAACGATCGGTAAAGCTTCTTTGAGAAATCCCAAAACCCGCATCCATAACTTGGAACAAAGGGCAGGGAAGCTAGGGGTGCGATAGGGAGGGATTTCTATCAGCAGTTCGGGCAAAAATCCTTTGGTTGTATATCTCAAAACTAACCCGATGCTCATCCACGTGAGAAGAAGGATACTGTAAACCAAAAGTACGGGCACGATTCCTTGTTTGCCGACGAGACCGATAATCATGGCTTGAAGGGCTGCGCAGGGAACAGCGACAGAGATCAGGGTGGCCGTAATAAAACGCTGGCGCCTGCTTTCCAGAATCCGCGTCGCCGTTACGCCCGGAACGTTACAGCCTAATCCCAGCAATGTGGGGATTATCGCGTAACCATGAAGACCGAGCCAATGCATGATGTTATCCAGAAAAACAGCGAGACGGGGTAGATAGCCGGTATCTTCAAGCACAGAAAGAACGAGGTAAAAACTAAAAATATACGGCAGCACCACTCCCAACGGGATGAATAACCCGGAAGTCAGAAGACCGAAGGACTGCCCGAAGTCTATTTCTCCATTTATGAGTGATCCGATGAGAAGTTGATGCAGGAAGCCATCTTCCTGCAGTAGATTGGATATCTTCATCATAAACGGCTTCCAGGCGGTGTCAAATAGAGCTTCGGTGCCGAATGGCAGCACAATCCATGGTTCCCCAAAGATTCCAATGCCTCCGCCGATGAGGAACTCACCGATTAGACGGACAATCGCAAAGGAGAAAAAAATGCTAAAAGCAGCAGCAAACCCGCCCCAGACGGGGTGAACACTGATATCTTCGAGCAACTCGCCAACGGTATGGCGATGATCATGCAAGGTTTGAACATCGTGAATGATCGTCCCGATCCGCGACCAGACGTCTTCATCGGCAAGATGCCTGTGGTCATATTTGACTTCTTCGTTGGAATCGTGAGCGATATGGGGGTGCTGATCGGGGGGGCCTGATTGATCCCGGCAGGGAGCGGGTGATTCCACCGTGAGGGTAAGGACGGCCTGGATTAAACGCCTTACCCCTAACCCGCTGCGGGCTACAGTGGATATGACGGCAACATCAAGCTTCTCACCAAGTTTCTTAACATCGATTTCGATACCTCTATGCCGCGCCTCATCACTCATGTTCAGGGCGACAACCGTGGGTTTGCCTTGATTTAGAAGCTCGATGGTCAAAGGCAACTGACGTTCAAGATGCGTGGCGTCGACCACATTGATGATTCTTTTGGCCTGGTCAATCAGGTCAACAGCTACCTTAGCGGCCGCATCCAGCGGTTCAAGAGAATAAGAGCCGGGTGCATCGACAACGGTGTAATCCTGGCCTTCAAACCGTGTCCGGCCTTTGGTATAACCCACTGTGGTTCCCGGATAATTCGCGGCAAGGGTCCGCACACCTGTCATTCGTGAAAATAGAACACTTTTGCCCACATTGGGATGGCCCACTAGAAGAATATCCGGAGTGATGAGGGTGCTATATCTTTCTGCCCGATTCGCTTCACGCATTGGAATTGACTTTGACGGCAATACGCGATGCCATCCCGGCTCCAACAGCTATTTGAGCTCTATTTACGAGAACTATTACGGGACCGCTTGCTCCAACGCGTGATATTTTTTTTATTCTCTGCCCGGCAACAATGCCCAGTTCCTTTAAACGCGCTTGCATGATCCAGCCCCCGTTGATCGTTACAATTTCTGCTTCCTGATCGGAGGAAAGTTCCAGGAGTGGTTTCACAATCATTTCCGGTATCCAATTAAAGTTAAATCTTTGATATTGGTCCAGCTAGACATACTTAGTTGTGTCGCAGATGTCGCACGTAAAACTTCTTGTCTTTATATACTGATTCAGTGAGTTGACTTTGAGCGATCAATTTGTGAACGATTTGCCAGTCTGCACCGGCCCGCATCAGGAATTCACGAACAGCATCTTGCCGCATGGGATGCACAGCCGTGATGCTTAACAGGTCCTCTTCGACATCACCCGTAAAGGCGAACGCATTGCCCTCGTAACCGATCAAATACTCCACCTGAAATGGCTTTTCATTTAAAATTTGGAAGGCCTCGTTTAAGACATCCTCATCAGGCGGTCTCACCCACTTTTCCGCAGGGGGTCTTGTCGGCACGGCGACATAAGCTTTAACCGGTTGCAGGTGATTCAAAAAACCGGCAATTTTCTGAAAGCTTTTAGAGCTGTCATTAAGGTTTTTAACCAGCATGGTCTCCGTTACCAGCGTTCCTGAATAACCATCAGCAAATTCAATCAACCCGCTCCAAATTGCCTCCGGTTTCAGCCTCGGCTGGGGGCGATTGATCCGGTGCCAGGTCTTTTCAACGGTGGAATCAATTTTAATCGAAACCCAGTCTGCCTTTGCCAGGTCTGCTCTGACATCCTCCCGCCAGATAAGCGAGCCGTTGGTTATTACTGCTATCTTAAATCCCAGCGGTTTGAGAAGCTCGATTGTGCGTGCAAGATTGACATCCAGGGTGGGTTCGCCATCCGGCACGAAAGTAAGATAATCAACCGATTCGCCTCTCTTCTGTGCCTCTTCAATTTTTGTTTTAACGTCCATATAAATTTTTTCTGGATCATAAAAATGAGACCGGTTCATCTGCATCTCAACGGTCTTGCCCACCTGGCAATACACGCAGGAATAGGTGCATATTTTGGGTGGAATATTATTAATTCCCAGACTCCGGCCCAACCGTCTGGAAGGCACAGGTCCAAAGGCAATCATAATGTCTTATACCCTTTAGCAAATTGTGAGGTTGTATATAAGCGGCATCGGATTTACACATACTTAAGTGATCAATGTCGCGGGTCACAATTTTACTGGATGGATAAATTCTTCAACTCAAATTCCTTAACAGCCGCCATAATTCCTGCCAGCATTGCTTTTCTTAATGAGGGCGTTTCCAAAGTTCTATCCTGGGACGGTTTAATCCCCTTTTCTTTTTTTAGCCGGACAGCATCGTCAAAAATCGCATTGATCCCAGCGCGCTGGGTTACCTTATCTAATACATTGCTGGGCATCCTTCCCAGGCCTCTTTCATTCCACTCGTCAAAATAAAGACCAAAATGCTGCATCAAATAATCTTTGCTCTGTTTTTTTGCCCACTCATAACCCGTCTTGTAGCCCTCTGATTCAGTTATCGCTTTGTCATATCGCACAGCCTCTATTTCTGTTTCAAATCCCCAATGCACCAACAAATCTTCTATATCTTTCTCACGAAATTGCGTTTCTGTTTCCTCTATACTTAAAACATATTTTGCTATCTCATGGGTGATTGTATAGATGATTTGGTGCCCAGGTTCCGTGAGGATTTTCGAACTTAAATAAACCAACGCTGTGACCGGATTCCCAAAGTCATATCGCAGCACACCTGCATTAAGCATGTCTTCATCGGCCAGTATTTGAAAACTCGTGTCGTTTAAAACCTTTTCTCGCACCCCTTCCGGTAAACGCTCGAAAACCCTTACCAAATAGGGATAAAACCGAAAATCACAAATTTTGAATCTATTTATCCTTTTGTCCATGATGCCCCCTTTCTTTTACAAACGGAGCAATTTAAATAATGTATTATGCTGATTCCAGGTCCCGGCGTGCGGCCATATCCACCAGGATTCTTTCTCTGGCCTTGTCGATGCCAAGTTCCTGGCGCTTCTTGTCGATATGGGCGATCATCTTGTGGGCGTGTTTAATCGGATCGACTTCCAGGTCCCACATACCGCCATACATTTTTTCAAATTCCTCAAACAGGTAGTCTTTAAATACCGGTGCACCGGATACCGGAAGGGTGACGCCGAACACCGTGTAAACACCTGAAGCCACAAAATAATGTCCGATACTGATGGCTTTTTCACTCATCCATTCCGGTGCACTGCCGGCTGCCGGCAAATCGCTGATGTCGTCGCCCAGACCACCGGCCTTGATCACCTCTGTGGCTGCCAGCAGGATGCGGCTGTTGTCCACACAGGATCCCAGGTGCAGCACCGGTGGAATACCGACGGTTTCACACACTTCGGCCAGACCCGGACCACAGTATACCGGGGCGGATTCAGGCGTCAGCAAACCCTCCATGGCGCAGGCGATTGCATTGCAACCGGTCGTCAGAACAATCACGTCGTTTTTGATGAGCTCTTTAACGATCTGGATATGACTCTCATTATGCCGGGTCCTGACGTTGTTGCATCCCACCACGCCGCCAATGCCTCGGATTCGGCCGTTGATAATGTTGTCATTCAACGTGTAGTAAGACCCGCGAAACATTCCGCCCAGATGGTATTCGATGGATTCCACACCGAAACCGGCCACGATGGGAGATTTCTGTTTTGGAATCATGACCTCGGATTTTCGATTTTCAAAATTGTCAATGGCCAGTTTGATGATCCTTTCGGCATCTTCCCTGGCATGATGCTCGTCAAATTCGATGTGAATGACGTTGTCCTGTTCCATGCGGGCGATGGGGTGGGTGGTAATCAGTTTAGTGTGAAAGCATTTGGCCACGTTGGCCAGGTTTTGAAAAATGCACTGGATATCAACCACCATCGCATCACAGGCACCGGTGATGATCGCCAGTTCCTGCTGGAGGAATGTGCCGCACAGCGGCACCCCGTGACGCTGTAAAATTTCATTGGCCGTGCAGCAGATTCCCGAAAGCTGGATGCCTTTTGCACCTTTGGATTTGGCATATGCTTCCATTTTCTTGGTCTGGGCAACCGCGACGATCATTTCGGACAGCACCGGCTCGTGGCCATGAATGACGATGTTGACCATATCTTCTTTCATGACGCCAAGGTTTGCCTCGGAAGCCAGTGGAAACGGCGTGCCAAAAAGGATGTCCTGCAGATCGGTGGCCAGCATCGAGCCGCCCCACCCGTCGGCAATCGCCGCCCGGGTTCCCTGTTTCATCAAATTTTTA
>JASFGZ010000314.1:0-5978 GCA_050123495.1 Desulfobacterales bacterium | reverse complement strand
CCTGCATAATCTCTTACCCGTTGTCCATCGTCGGCTTCAGGCTTAACATGCAGTTTTATTCTTAGCGGTTCAAAATTGTTATCCTTTTCGGCCAGGGTCCGGGAAAGCTGGCGCATTTCGGTAATCGGCGCGCCGCGATGTCCATGGGGAATAAAGCGCACCGCTTCCCGCAGCAAAACAAACCGATTGTCCTGCCAGCCGCGTTCAGAAACCAGTTCCAACAAAAGCGCCCGTCCGGAATGGGCTTCATCTTCAGCCTGCAAAGCGCCGCGATAATAACGCGCGCGACGGAAAATCCAGCCATCGTCTGCTTCAATTAGAAACTGCTCTAGCAGCATCTGCTTCAAGATGGTTTCATGCTGCGCATGTGCTATAAAATCTTGAGCATCAACATCGGCAAAAATGTTGGCAACATGGTAGCCATGGGCTCGCATCGTCCGGACGCGTTGGGTCCATTCGCCGTGTTGCACGCCACCGCCATGTTCTTTGCAGGCGTATTCTTGCGGAAGCTGGATGGTGCCATCGTTGCAAAACCAGCGAATATGCTTGAAAGGACCCCGGGGAGATTTCTTCATGGCCTGCACCCAGCGTTGCAGGGTTTTGGCATCGGGTGGGTCATCTTGTGCAATGGCAAGACCGGGAATCAATAGAAAACAAATCAATATATGTGCTAAGGGCTGCATCGGCTTCTAGGTCACCTTCATCTTGTAAGATTGGCGTGGCAACAAATTAAGATTGAGCTTTCAGATCAAGTACACCGAGTTTATTTTATATACAATAGTCATGATTTTTGATTTGGCTACAGGGTGAATCGAGGGTCTTTCTTCGGCTGAATTCAAACACTTAATTCGCTAGATCCAAAAGCAGTCGCCGGGTATTTGCTTTCCTTACAATCCGCTGCAATTAGATCCTGCCCCCTTTTTTAATTTGATCGTTTCCATTTATTTTTTGATAAGCAAATGGTACGATAATATGAAACAACTGTAGGTTCTAGATACTTATCAAATACCTTAAGGAGACCTCACATGGCAAAGAAAAAAATGATTCACGATTTTTTACAGATGAAGCAGGAAGGCGACAAGATTACGTTTCTGACCGCCTATGACTACCCCACCGCCCAATTTGCGGAAGCTGCCGGTCTGGATATGCTGCTGGTGGGTGATTCTTTGGGAATGTGTGTCTATGGGTATCCGGGAACCGTGCCGGTGGTCATGGATCAATGCATCTATCATTCTGAGGCCGTTCGACGCGGAGCACCGCATACGTTTATCGTCGGTGACATGCCCTTTATGTCTTACCAAAGCTCGCTGGAAAAAGCGGTTGAAAATGCCGGCCGGTTTTTGAAAGAAGCCGGCTGTGATGCCGTCAAGCTTGAAGGCGGCGTGCGGGTGGTCCCCCAGATCAAAGCCATTGTCGAGGCCGGCATTCTGGTAATGGGCCATATCGGCCTAACCCCACAGAGTTCGGGGCAGCTGGGCGGACACAAAGCACAGGGCCGCACGCTGGAAACGGCTCGAATCGTCATTGAGGATGCACTGGCGGTTCAGGAAGCCGGCGCTCAGATGATTTTGCTGGAAGCCATCCCCCCGGAAGTAACCGCTTATATCACCAAAGAATTAAGCATTCCGGTCCTGTCTATCGGGGCCGGGCCGGATTGCGACGGCCAGCTGCTGATCGTTTCAGACATGATCGGCCAATTCCAGGCCTTTACCCCGAAGTTTGTTAAAAAATACTGCAATGTGGCCGAAATCGTTACCGGCGCCATGCAGGAATATGTGGCCGAAGTCCGGGCCGGCAAGTTTCCTGAAGACGACCATTGCTATCACATGCTCTCTGGTGAAAAAGAAAAGTTTGATGCGGAATTTAAGTGACAAGCGAGTTGGATAAAACCATGAATAAGAAATAGAAACCAAAAACGATTTATTCATCACGAAAGCACGAAAGAATCAAAACACGAAAAAGAAAAAACATTAGTGTTTCGTGCTTTCTAAATTTCGTGATTTCGTGTTCATCTCTTTTGGAGGACTTGAAATGGCTGATCTAAGAAATTTGCTAAAAATCTCAGGCAACCGTCTGGCGGAAATCAATGCGCTTTTGACGGATCCGGACAATGAGCTCATCAACGAGCTGCTTGAGGTCATCGAAGCGTTCGGCGGACCGCAAGAAATTAACCGCAAAGCACAGGAAGCCGCAAAACTGGAAAATTTAATGGCCGGGCTTAAAGACGCCAAATCGTCCTATGTGGATGACCTCAGCTGGCTGAAGGATCAGAAGGATAGCGGTGCATTTATTTCCATGCAAGACTATTACCATCGCGTGCTGGGTGACAAAGCCGATGCGACAAAAATTGATCATCGCAATGCCGTGACCCTGGAAATCAGCGCGTTGCAGTACTTTCCGTGGCTCATCAGTGAAGCCCGGCGCAGCATTGATAAAGGAGAATTGATGCCCGGCCGCTACATTCGGGTACGCAACATGGCCGAACAGGAAGCCGACAACGGCGATATCATGGCCACCGCAGCAGCGATGCAGATCATCGGGGCCACCTATGTCGAAACGCTCGACACCAAAGGAACCGACGGATCCAATGTACACCTGGGCGGTCCGGAAACCATCACCGGATATTTTGGCGGGGTGGGGCAGCCCAACGAATATCCCATCAAATGGGTTCAAGAATATCTTAAATTTTACACGACCTATGGCGTGCAGCAGGTGCTCAACATTAATCCCGGAACCGTTCTGGTGGGATATTTGCTCCATAAGCTGGGAGTGAACAATGAGTTTAAAATTTCGGTGTTCATGGGCAATGACAATCCCTTTTCGATCCTGTGGACCCTCACCACCGCCCGACTGTTTTCGCGTGATGATGGAACCACTTCATTGATCGGATTTAATTTATCCAACTCGGCCAACAACGAAACTATTCGTAAAGCGTCGCGGATTCGCAACGCACTTGGTCTGGAAGAAGTGGTTCGGTTTGAGCATCATATCACCGAAACCTGGAAATCCATCGTTCGCCAGCCCTATAACCGCAGAGATGAGCTGGTTGAAATCGCCAAAATTGTCCCCAACATTTCGGCCAAACATGAAGGCGGTGAAGTCGAGACTGAAAAAGAACTGGACCATCCATCCGACATTCTGGAATACTTCATGGCCAAAACCGAGGTTGAAAAACAGGGATTGATGCCGGCCCTTGAACAGAATTATATCGAAAAGCATCGCTCCACAAACCTGACGGCTGATGCTTTGACCAAAGCCGGCATCGGTGTGGTATGCGCCAGCGAGCTCCATAAAACCTCTTGAATCGTTAATTTGACATAAATCAAGGCTTTTTAGCTCCGCCTACCCTATCTTTTTTCCAAAATTCAGCAATAAATTATTTTTATCGACACAAAAAGATCAATTCGCTCATGATTCAAACCTATCGCAAAATTGTCCAATACCTTTTTTTGGCGGTAACCCTGTTAATCGGGGTGCAATTTAGTATTTTCGTCAGCCAGCTGGAAAAAGGCGTTCTACCAACAATGACCCGGCCTCCGGGAATCGAAGCATTTCTGCCGATCAGCTCCTTGATCAGCTTTAAATACTGGCTGCTCACCGGTATTTTTAATCCCATCCATCCTTCCGGTCTGATCATCTTTTTGGTCGTATTGTCCACCGCCATTTTCTTGAAGCGCGGCTTCTGCAGCTGGGTGTGTCCCTTTGGCCTGCTGACGGAATATTTAAATCGACTCCATCGGTCTGTTTTCAGAAAAGACATCAAGGTTGCCCGCTGGCTGGATTACCCGCTGCGCAGTTTGAAATATCTGCTGCTTTTCTTTTTTCTGTGGGCCATCATCATAAAGATGAATGTCCGGCAGCTGGACCATTTTATCTACAGCCCTTACAATATGGTGGCGGATATCAAGATGCTGCACTTTTTTACAAATATCTCCGCATTGGCATTCTGGGTATTGGTCGCTTTATTGGTCTTATCCATTTTAGTTCGCAACTTCTGGTGCCGTTATCTGTGTCCCTATGGTGCGCTTCTGGGCGGACTCAGCTTTGTCAGCATATTCAAAATTCACCGTAATGAGGACACCTGCACCCAGTGCCATCAATGCACGCGCTCCTGCCCGGTGGATATAAGCGTCCATAAAACCACCGGGGTCCTTTCCGATGAGTGCCATGCCTGCCTGAAATGCGTGGCCGTCTGCCCGGAAAAAGACACACTTTATATTTCATCTGCTAAAAGATCCGGCATCTTAAAACCGCTGCTTTATGCGGCCATTATCTGCTTGCTTTTTATGGGCGGATCAATCATCGGCAGATTAACCGGTCACTGGCAAACGCGCATCTCAAATTATGAATATTCCTTTCACATGGCCCATCTTCAAACCCCGTTTTATCAGCACAACCGCGGTCAGGTGCCGGTCTACAATAAAGATGCCTGGATGCTAATGATGCAGGAAATTAAAAAGTCCAGGGGCGCCTGGCCCAGAGGTCAAAAATCAAGCGTCAACTAGCCAAACAAATCCAATCCGCCATTTCGCGGGCAGTCTGTGACGTATAAAATTCTTGGGCGCCATAAATCTTCTTACCTAAATCCCTAAAGTTTGACGTTCGGAAAAATAGGTGTATATACGCCTATTATCAATTTAAAAGAGGACAATGAAACACTTTAAAGTAAAGTTTTGGATTGTTGCCTTTGATTTGCGCCTTTGGGATTGAGCGATACTTGATTTTACAGAATACACCATTAGAAATCACAACAGATCATCATATTGGCATCTTTTTGAGTATTTTGAGCGCAGGTATTCGTCTCATTTTGATCAAATGTTCGCGAACTTCACGCTCGAGTTTTAAAGGTGGATAGTACAGCTGATTTGTCGATAAAAATTCCGCGTTGTGAGTGATAGTATTGTGAGCCGATTACCGAGAAGTCTTGTAAGATGGGCTTATTTTTTGTGAACTCTGCCACGATGTCGCAATACAAACGTGGAAAATCATATCTACTTGACATTTCAATATATTTTGATAGCATTTTTATATTCGAGCGTAATCTTGAAATCAATTTAATCGTGGTGCTTTGACTTCTTAAAAATTTTTGAAATATGACTGCTAAACCCACTATCGTTGTCCAGCTCGTGCACATTGAAGGCCCTTTGAAAGGTGAAATTCAGGATTTTTTGGATTCAGAGATATCCATCGGCCGCCACCCCTCATGCCAGGTTCAATTCCCAAAGGATCTGGCGATTATTTCTCGCAAACATGCTCTCATTACCAGAGAGGGGAACCGATTCAAATTATCCGATCAGAGTGCCAACGGAACCTTACTCAACGGCAAGCGCGTCACGGAGGCCTATTTGAAATCCGGGGACGTAATGATTTTCGCGGAAGGCGGACCCAAGGTAAGTTTTCTGACCCGGATCGAAGAAAGCGCCCAGGCACTTGAAAAATTGACCCAGCCAGGGGCTTCCACTGAAATGCAATCAGAACCGGTGGAGAAAATAACACCGACACCACCACCGGCCGCACCGGCCCCTGAAGCCCGGGTATCGGTACAAAAAGTTCAAGTGCCGCTCGTCATTCAATACGGCCCCACCCTGCGCTCATTTAAAGAGCTGCCGGTGATGATCGGAAAAAACCCGGACTGCGATTTCAGCCTGGAGCATCCCGAAATCTTGGATCGGCATGCCCAGCTTTTTTTTGACCAGGAGCAGTACTGGGTAAAAGATCTGACCGGACAGAACATGGTTTTGATCAACGCCGCACCCGTGCATAACCAGGCGCCGTTAAATCCCGACGACCTGTTGTCCCTCAGCCCCAAAGGACCTACCTTTCGTTTCCTTGGCGGAGGTCGCCTGGCAGAGCATGAAGAACCTGCACCGGAATTAAACAGCACCCAGACCCAGGACTAAAAGGGAGGATAATACACTGAAATAATTGATAGAAATGGTGTACTTATCGAGCCAATATCGAGTGCATTCATGAAAATC
>JASFGZ010000313.1:0-5980 GCA_050123495.1 Desulfobacterales bacterium | reverse complement strand
TTAACAGCCAACTATGCTTAAAACTTTAAGTATTAATAAACCTCCGCTGTGCTTCCTTTTATTGCCACCTGCCTTAACTTCAGTAGAAGTGGTTTCAAAACCCCATCTCCCCGCTCAATAAAGCGGAATTTCGCATCTAATTGAAAGATTATTTAAGGGGCTCAAAAGGCCCAATGGCTGCGTTGTCCCGCGAATTAAAATGCTCACGTACTCGGCGTGTACGCTCCGCTTTAAATTCGTGGGATGCCTTTATGCATACATTAATTTGTTTAGATCAGATATGTAATCCCGCCTTAGCGGGAGCCCTTGAACCCGATCTGAGTTTTTGAAACCACTTCTAGTATAATTGTGGATTATTCGATATTTAAAAAACTTTTTCTCATTAGTGATATAAACTAGTCATTGTTTTCTTTGATCAAGGTTTGATATCGCTAGCACTTGCGTATTAATGGTCTAGTACTTAAGTATTATGACGCAGTTACCCCAAAATTAATTACTTCTTTTCACAAATTCGGGAGTTAAGAAGTTAACAAAGTTTTATCCATCTTATTGTATTTACATGTAATTTTTTCATCTGATCATATTGGCACATGTCTTGCTCCTATCGTTGGGCATTGCCTCAAGCGCTGCCCTCCCCTTTTTGCCGGGTAGCATAACGGTTAGATGGCGGAACATTGTGGCGCGTGGGGGGAGTCGATGAATTCGTTTTCATGAGACCTTATCCATGATTTGGAATGCCAAGGGCGAAGGAAAATCATCTTGTTTGTGAAAAGTTACCGATCAAAAACTTGTGCTTTAAATTTTACAACTTTGTTTAAAAGGACTGATAAATGACCCGAATTTTTGAAAGAAGATCTGATATTCGGACTAATTATAAATCACCTGCCACAGTTGAAGACTTGAAGGGTATTATTTACAGGGCAAGAATCGTCAATTACAGTAGCAATGGATTATATATCGAAACCGATTGGCCGTTAGAAGCGGGCTCAGAAATTTATATTGAGATGGAACGATCACCATATACTTCTTCTACTTTCGATTCCCTCGACCGTCGCCAATCAGTGATAATGTGGCATACTAAATTAAAAGATTCTTACTACAGACACGGTTACGGCATAAAGTATATCCGTGATTTTGAAGATAGGGTCTCTCCTATTAGAGTATTGAATCAAACAAAAAAAGATGAGGAAATGCGGCGGTATCCAAGAAAGCATTTCTCCAACTCTGTATATTTCACTTCACAGAGTAAGTACTTTGAGGGTTTAATTCATAATATTAGTAAAAATGGAATGTTCATTGAAACCAGGGATATTTTCAATGAAGGGCAAAGCCTCAGGCTTGTTATTCCGGGAACAAAAATTGATAACGGCACGATGTTAAAAGGTGAAATCAAGCATTTGAGCCGCAAGGGAATCGGTGTGCAATTTAAAAGAATATTGAAATCAAAAATAAAAGGAAAATTCCAAATTAAACCAAAGCAAAATTAGAGGCTATCCCAATAGAGGAAAAGAATTCATTATGCGAATCCTAAAAACATATTTAGTTTTTTTGATTTTACTTTCAGCACATATCAATGTTGCAAACAGCAGCGTTTCCCAATTAGGCTTAAACCGCTTTGTTTCGGAAGCAAAAAAAACAGGTATGTCTAGCCTCGATTTCCGTATTGATGTAATAGAGCAGGACGGTATTCCTTTGGATGCCGTTACCATCACCAAGCGCAGGATAGAGCGACCATTGGTGCCTGTCGATAACGGGGGTCATTTACTTTTGACTTCAAAAAACGTTTTTATGACTGTCACAAAAGGCATCGTCGCCATGAATCTTATGGCTGGCAATGGGACGTTAATCAGCCTGGTTGCAAGTTCGGGTAACAGTATCGAATTCGAACCTTATTCCTTTACCATCACACCCTCTGTTACCAACACCAAAGCCGTGACCGCACTAATTGAAGGAGTGGAGTTTTTTATACCCCCCGGCGAAAGCACTCGCATTGTCGAAATAAACACAATGCAAAATGGTAGAATCGATCTTCTCAATCGAAACAGCAATGGATTAATACCGATAGCCATATTGGGTAGTGCTTACCTGGATGTAAGCAGTATTGAAATAGACAGCTTGCTACTACAGCATCTTGCTGTCCCGGTAGAAGTCAAATCGAATGAGCCCGCGGCCATTCAACACGTTAACGATGATTCATATCCAGATCTTATTGTTAAGTTTGAAGCATCTAAGAAATATTTGAATGACGATCTTAGCTACACCATACTCAATGGTCAACTGACTGACGGCACTATAATTAAAGGAATAACGGGGCCATATATTTATCACTAATCATTTGCGGGCATTGAAGCAACGCGGTCACATCTGAATACCCATTTAAGCCACCAAGCCCTTCCAATCTATTGACAACGTCATCTCTTGATTTTAAAAATTCTTTATAAGGTACAGGGTTCCCGGTATGGCGCCAGCTCAAAGCAATCCACATTTTAGGAAAATCCTAGATTCGGCTCATTTTTTTCATAATAGAATTTTTATAATAATTACAATGAAATAAGAAACCAGATCTTCATTCTTCACAGCGTATTATCGCTATCAACATGGCAAACCTCGCACGATTCGATTAGAAGAATTATTGACTTGAAAAAAGGTGCTATGATAGAAGCTCATCGCAGAAGGCTGAAAGTAAGATCGATTCTTTCCTTTCTCCTTTATGCGTAATCCATACTCTAAAACATAGCCATCGTTAGGATTTAACCTTCGGCTTTGACCCTCTGACATCTGTAAAGGTGAAACCAAGGAAATTGCGGATGCTTGATGTCGTCAAAAGATATTTTAACAAAGCAGCCGCCGCTGCTTCTAAAGACCCAAACCAAAATGCAGGGCATGATATCCGCGTTGCAGCCTGTGCTCTGTTTGTGGAGATCGCGCGCATCGATGAAAAATTTACCGAAGCGGAGATGGAGACAATTCTGTCGATTCTGAAAGAAAAATACGGTCTGCCCCAGGATAACGCCGACGCCCTGATTGCCGAAGCTGAAAGGGAACTCGAAAAAAGCGTGGATCTCTGGCAGTTTACCAAACTAATTAATGAGAATTATTCAAACGAAGAAAAAATTAAAATTATCGAAACCCTGTGGCAAATCGTCTATGTCGACGGGAAAATGGATCGGTACGAACACTATCTGATGAACAAACTGCAAAATTTACTGCGTCTGACGCACGAGCAACTGATTACTGCCAAGCTAAAAGTCCTTCATTCAGAAAAATGAAGCGACAATTGAAATATAAGGGACATCCCAAAAAATATAACTTTCTCAAATTTTAGACAACGGGGTCAATTTCTCATTCTCTACCGATACCGGATACTGGAAAGGATCTATTGAGTCGGTGGATGACCGGGCCGTACACTTGAAGGGATCATGTTCGGAAGCATTCTTATTTCTGTATGCACGCTGATGCACATCTACGTCTTTTGGAGAGCCGCCTCTATGCCATTTGTAAATCGGCATGTCCCGATCCATCTTCTTATCGTGACAGGTCTGCTTTTCTGGGCAATCTTTTTCATCGGTCGTCTATTCCATCACAGCGGCACCGGAACTTTGACTGCAACAATCGAATTGTTCGGTATGCTCTGGATGGGTGCACTGTTTCTACTCTTTATCCCTCTTTTGACGATGGACATCATAACCGGGTTTGGCTTGCTTTTGCCCCGGTTGGCGCCTTCCCTTCGCGCCTGGGCGCTGTTCATTGGCGGAGTGCTTTCCGTAATTGCACTTGTTCAGGGCTTGCGACCTCCGGTGGTGCAAAGCTACGAAGTGCACCTTCAGGGCCTTTCCAGTGAGATGGATGGCAAGGTGCTCGTCGCCATGTCCGACCTGCACATCGGTTCGCTGATCGGAAAGCAGTGGCTGGCGGCGCGGGTCGCCCAGGTCAGGGCGGAACAGCCCGATCTGGTGATCCTGCTCGGTGACCTTTTTGAAGGGCACGGCCAACCCCAGGAAGAGCTGGTTCCAATTCTGCGCCGCCTCACGGCACCCCTTGGTATTTGGGCTGTGACCGGCAACCACGAGTTTCACGGCCGTGACAACAAGAGCATACATCTGATTGATGCGGCCGGCTTTAGGCTGCTTCGTAATCGTTGGGTCGAAGTTCGGCCAGGCTTTATCCTGGCTGGTGTAGACGATCTGACCTCCAAATACCGTGCCGGCCAGGGCGGTGATTTTATTTCATCGGCGCTCGCGGATCGACCTCCGGGAGTGACCGTCCTCCTCTCACACACGCCCTGGCAGGCCGATAGGGCGGCAGATGCCGGCGCAAGCCTGATGCTCTCCGGCCATACCCACGGCGGTCAGATCTGGCCTTTCGGTTATCTGGTCCGCCGCGTCTATCCGCTGCTGGGGGGACGATACGAGGTGGGTGGCATGTCCGTCATCGTCTGCCGCGGCACGGGTACCTGGGGACCCCGAATGCGCCTTTGGCGTCCCGGCGAAATTCTCCGTGTGACGCTTCGGAGTCACCGACCACCTGCGTAACGGGTGGCTTGGATTTTTTTGCCATAGGCGGAAAAAACAAAGGCTCGGCAGGGCCTTAATCGATGCAAGTAAAACGGTGTAACCGGGGGCAAAGCACCCGGTTTGAAAACACCCAAAAAATCATGTGGAAAAAAAGGGAACACTATGACTTCGTTGGCGCCTGAGACATGGCCGCAAGATATTTACCAGGTATTGGTTGACAATCGTGTGCGCCAGGTTGCTTATATACCGGACATCGGGCATGCGTCTCTCATCAAAATGTGTCATAAAAGCGATAACATGAAGACCGTGGTCTTGACCACCGAGGAGGAAGGTGTGGCACTGCTTGCCGGAGCATGGCTCGGTGGCGATCGAGGCGTTCTTCTAATGCAGAGCAGTGGTGTCGGCAACTGCATCAATATGCTGTCTCTAATCCGCGTCTGCCGAATGCCCTTACTGATTCTGGTAACCATGCGAGGTGAATGGGGAGAATTCAACCCCTGGCAAGTGCCGATGGGTCAAAATACAAACCACGTGTTGACAACTGCCGGGGTATTGACTTTTGAGGTAAACGACAAAGACTGTATTAAAGAGACTTTAGAAGCTGCAGCCACGATGGCGTTCGAGGGATCGGCGACGACGGCCGTTTTGATCTCACAGCGTATACTGGGCGCAAAGACATTTGGCAGGTAGAGCATGAATTCTGAACGCAGCAAAAGTTATCCTCTTCGCCGCCGCGCAGTTGTCAGAGAGTTGCTTGCACAGCGGGGTGATACACTGGTCGTCGCCGGCCTTGGAGCGGCCGCATGGGATGTGACCGCAGCGGGCGACGTGCCATTAAACTTTCCTTTATGGGGCGCAATGGGAGGTGCTGTGCCACTTGGTCTCGGACTCGCCCTGGCCCAACCATCTCGACGCGTTCTGGTTATTACCGGCGATGGTGAGATGCTTATGGGACTCGGTTCGCTTGCGACGGTAGCCACTCAGCGCCCACCAAATCTTGCTATCGTTGTGCTGGACAATGAACGCTATGGGGAGACCGGCATGCAGCTCACACACACGGCGGGTGGTGCAGACCTTGGGGCGATCGCAGCAGCAAGCGGGATCCCTATCTGCAGTACCGTAAGTGAAGAGAAAAGCTTTAAATCTGTAATACAGCAGATCCAAAAAGAAGCAGGCCCGCTTTTCTTCAATATCAAAGTAAGAGCAGAAACTCTTCCACTCGTGCTCCCGCCAAAGGATGGTGCCTATCTGAAGGACCGTTTTCGAATCGCTTTGCTTGGAAAAGATGCGATTACTTGAGGGGTCGGGGAGTTTTTCTATGTTCGTTTTTCGACAAGCCTGCCTGTGGCTGCGCCACTGCCAGCCGCAACAATATAGGCCGAGTTCCGACGTGCGGCAGGAGGCGCAATATTGAGTCGTCCCGCAACCCGGCAGAAACAGGTCTTGGGCGTGTTATTCGTCAACCT
>JASFGZ010000312.1:0-6021 GCA_050123495.1 Desulfobacterales bacterium | reverse complement strand
TCAGTCAACAAACAAATGCGGCGGCACAGTTTAGGGTATCGTTCTTCTGGTTGGTGAAACACGTATCAAAAGGTAAAAAAAATGAATACAGAGAAGCTGCTGTCAAATGTCAGAGGGGATCTTTCCGGTGCGATATCTGGTGCTATTATCTCCATCCCGCTATCCATCGGATACGGCATTATCGTTTATGGCGCTCTTGGTGTTGAATTTCTCCCGTTTGCAGCATTGTTAGGAATTTACGCCTGTCTTTTGGGCGGCATTTGTGCTTCACTGGTTGGCGGAACAGAGATACAAATTACTGCTCCGAAAGCGCCTCTATCTCTCATACTTGCTTCTTTTGTAGCACCATTGGCTTTGAATTTGCAGATCCAGGATGTTGCTTCAAGGAATATTCTCATCGTTGGTTTGACATCCTTATGCGTTTTAATTGGAGGCATCATCCAGTTTCTCTTTGGAACGCTGCGTTTGGGGAATCTTGTCAAATATGTCCCCTACCCGGTTGTTTCCGGATTCATGAATGGAATTGCTTTTATTCTTATTTATGAACAGCTTGCTCCGCTCGTTGGCGCAGACAGTCATATCTCTTTATTTGAATTTTTCTACAACCCTGAAGTTGTCCAACCCTTCACGTTTTTTGTAGGGTTTACAACAATCATAGTGATTTTTCTCTCCAAGCGATTTATTAGAGCGGTTCCGGCCTCGCTAACAGGACTTGTAGCTGGAACAGCTCTATTCTATGCACTTAAAAATATCGGAGGCATTTCACCATTAGGTCCGGTCATCGGAAATTTTTCTTTCCAATGGCCAACCCCCGATATTTTCCCAAAAGCTTTCGGATTACTAGGAAATATCGATATAGCTAATCTTTTTCCCCGCGTATTAATTACAGGATTTGTTCTCGGATCTATTGCTTCTCTTGAATCTTTGCTGAGTTCTCTGGCTGCAGATAATATTGCAGGTACGCGCCACAATAGTAACAAAGAACTCATTGGGCAAGGCATCGGAAATATGATGAATTCTCTTTTCTCTGCCCTTCCCTCTGCAGGATCAGAACTCCATAACATGGCAAATTACAGGGCTGGCGGGAGAACCCGCTTGTCAAGTTTGGCTTGCGGAGTTTTAATCCTTTTAATTGTAATGATTTTGGGATCCGTAATTGGAAAAATACCGCTGGCAGTTATTGCCGGAATAATCATATCTGTTGGTTTCGGATTGTTTGATAAATGGACCATAGATCTATTTCGAAATTTGTTGCAACCTCGCGAACAGCAGAAAAGAATTCTTGCTAATCTTGCGGTGACAATTTCGGTGGCGGTTATCACGGTGTGCGTTAATCTTATTGTTGCAGTTTTAATCGGTATCGCAATAGCATCTGGATTATTCGTTGCAAGAATGGGGAAATCCATCGTTAAAAGAAGATATTTGGGTGATCAGATACACTCCAAAAAAGTTCGAACCATTAAAAACAACGCACTGCTGGAGCAGAGAGGCAAAGGAATCATTGTTTATGAACTCCGGGGGCCGTTATTTTTCGGCTCTGCCGATAATCTTGCAAGGCAAATCGAGAGCGCAATAAATCATTACACCTATTGCATTCTTGACATGAAGCGCGTCAATGAGATTGACAGCACCGGTGCTAAAATTTTGGGACAGATCAGTAAGAAATTTAGTGAATCCGGGAAATATCTTCTGGTCAGCTACCTGGGGGATGACGCTTCATTATCAAATTTCCTCAAAGCGATGGGCGTGTATGCAATACTGGGAGAAAACTGTTTTTTTCCGGATACCGATGCCGCTCTTGAATGGGCAGAAGATAACTTGCTCACTCAATCCCTAGAAATTGCAGGAGCATCTGACCGGATTCAACTTGAACAGATGGATATTCTCAGGGATTTTACCCAGGAGGAAATCCGCATTTTAAAGCAAAAATTCACCCGTAAAACCTTCAATAAAGGCGACATTATTTTAAAAGAAGGAGATACAGATAGAAATTTATTTTTCCTGGCAAGAGGATCCGTGAGTATTCGAATTCACCTTCCAGAAAGTGATCGGTATAAACGTCTTATCACTTATAGCTCAGGGGTAACCTTTGGGGAGATGGCTTTTTTAGACGGGAGCCCGCGGTCTGCTGATGTATGGTCGGATGAAGACTCTGAAACCTATTTGCTATCTCCAGATGAATTTACGGTTTTACAGGATGAAGTCCCGAATATAGCGATCAAACTGCTTCGCAATATCGCACTGGAAATAAGCAATCGCCTGCGGATAAGAACAAACGAAGTCAGAGTTTTGGAGGAGGGTTAGATTTAAGTTTTGGTTTTTCTTGACAATTAGGGTCGTTTCAAAATATATACATCCAGATAGAATGCTCAATTTGAGCTTGATCTTACATCATAAACTAATTTCTATTTTCACTACTTTTCATATTCGCCTGTTGAGCGACACCTCAAGTTCTAATTTGCCTTTCCCACTGAAGCGGACGCTCATTTCCATTTAAGCCTTAACCTGACCATTTCGGTGAAGATCAAAATGGGAAAACCGCTTAAACTATGCCGGTCCGGCTCCTGACAGAATGTCATTTTATCTGTCGGGAGAAATTGAATGGCTCCTGACCATATCCAGGATCGTATAATCGCATCGTGTTTAAACGGATAATAGTCTTGAAAAATAGAGCTGTGTGAACAGAGGCAACCACATCTTATTGATTTGAAATCAGTTTCCAAATATTAAACAGTGAGGGTTTAGCTATGGAACGGGAAAAAATCGGATTCGTTTCCAATTACTTTAGCAAAATATCAGTCGCTGCCGTTGAGGTAACGGACGGAACCGTGGCACTTGGAGATACGCTTCATTTTTTGGGGCACACGACAGATTTTGAGGCCACCGTACACTCCATGGAGATCGAGCACGAAGCTGTAACAGCGGCAAAGAAAGGTGACAGTATTGGGGTAAAGGTACCTGAAAAAGTAAGAGAAAAGGATAAGGTATATAAAATCGTCACGCAGTAATCCGAAACTTACATCGAAAGTGCTAAACCAAGGAAAAGGGGAGATGGGATTTTGAAACCACTTCTAGGTATAGCTCCCGCCGGATAATAAACTTCAAAGAACAGATTGGCAATGATGGATATGGATGAATGGGGAGGAGATCCGTCGGTCAGGGCGATGAGAAAAGCCTTCAAACAATTAGGAAAAAGGCTGTTCATTTGAGTTTCTAATGCTCACGGATAAAAGGGTGGCATCCGTGACATCTGGACATCTGAATCTCCGTGTATTGACTTCGGAAAAACCTCTATGCTAAAGATAGCGACGTAATGGAAATGTGCTAACCCCAAACCTATGGGTGCTCATATGGATTTACACCGTATAAGATACAGAGGCGATAAAGAAGATGTTGAACTGTTGTTCAGAGATTACAATCTTGAAGGTATTATTTCCACTTCAGAAGAACGGCAGAAGATGGAAGAATCCAATTTTCGTAATCAATTGCTAAAAGACGGTGCCTTTTTGTTGAGCAAACCGATTTCTCCCCGCATCTTTGACATCATTACGGAAACAAAACAAAAGCTCAATATGGAAGGTGACTATGAAGTCTTTTGCCTAAATTCGAACAGTATCAACGCATTTGCCTACGTCCAACCCGCCGAGGGAAGAAAATTTTTTATTATCGGAATTACCTCCGCAGCCCTTGAAGAATTGGAAGATTTGGAAATCCAATTTATTCTGGGGCATGAACTGGGACATTTTTTATTCGAGCACAACAGAATGAACTATCTAATCAATCCCAATCCGAACAGCCAGGGAGTTACGTTGTTGCCGAGCATGGGCGAAAGTATTTTTTTAAGATGGCGCAAAAAATGCGAAATCAGTACGGATCGTATCGGTCTTCTAGCCTGCGGTGACTTTGAAAATTCCGCACGTGCAATGTTGAAAACAGCATATGGTCTAACCGGCAAAAATTTAAATCTAGACGTCGAATCACTGCTTCAACAGATAGATGATTTAAAAGAAGAGCCCGAGGCGCTTGAGGTAAATTATCGATCTCACCCCTTGATGCCGCTGAGGTTGAAGGTCATGCAAATGTTCGCCGAGTCATCTATTTTTCCGCGAGTCATGAAGGGGGAGACTGCGATTTCCGATAAGGAATTGAATGAACTTGAAGATCGTACCGATCAGTGGGTTAACTGGATAAAAAGATACCCCCGCCGCCCATTAGATTTGGCGGCCATGAAATTAGTAACCAGCGCCGGTCTCAAACTTGTCATGACCGAACCCGATATCATGGATGAAGAGATTAAAGTCGTAATTCAGATCTTACATAAATATTTTACCGACGAGCCCGGTGAGGTGATCCATGAGGTCATGCAAGATATAAAGAATATTGAAAAAATAATTGATAGTTCTGTAAGAGAAATTTCCGCAAAAGGAGATGACAGGCATAAAACATTTGTTATTTCCCGTCTGGCCGATATCGCAATAGCAGACGGGAAATTAGCGAAACCGGAGGCCGGAATAATTTTTGATATTGCCAAAAACTTTGGCATTCAGGAAAAAACTGCCTATTCCATTGTCGTCGGGGGCATGAGTGCAGTTGGCTTAAATATCGATTGGAAAATGAATTCCCTTGTCAGGGAAATAAAAGCACAGTTATTGGAAAGATATTGAGGAGAAGATCATATGGGGCGGAAAATTAGCCAAATCTATTTTTTCTTTTCGGTTTTTGCTTTTCTTGTTCTTTACAATTCTATCGGCAGCGCAGAAAGTGGTGTAATCTTAGATGAGCTTCTGACCGAAGTTCAGAAAACACTGGTCCGGGTGCGTGATAAGATTGAAGAAGAAGATCTACCCCCGCTAAATAAGGTCGCCCTAAAATTGAAAAGTGCACTGGTTACAAAAGCAGACGGTAAGGTGTCATTATACATTGTACAGTTGGGGGCGGTGGTAACTCGCGAGGCCGTTCAAGAAGTCAATCTCGAACTCAAGCCGCCAAAACCAACCGATGCTACCTCCGTATTATCGATAAAAGATACTCTGGCAACCGCAATAATCGAAGCAGCTAAAAGTGCAAAGAAGGCTTCAAAACGAAAACCACCTTTACAGCTTTCTAAACTAACTGCGAAAATTAGATTTATTGTTAAGGGAGAGGTCAGCGGCGGTGTGAATTTCAAACTGCTGCCGGTAACAATAAAACTCGGTGGGCAAGCCAGAGATGTAACAACACAAGAGATAATTGTAGAATTTAAGAGTTCGCTGTGAAATGGATTAAAAACCCCATTGCGCTTAATGAGAGACGGTTTTTTTCTTTTTAAGCACATATCTATATATCTATAAAGTTTTTAGATTTAAACCCGCTAAATATCTGGACAATAAGAAATGCTATTAAAATTGAACATTTAAAATTCTATTCGTTTCATGCGATGGTAAAATTTTTCACATGAATATGCAATCAATTACATATATAATTGATATTATTAAAAATTATTGACATTTCGGTTTTATCATTTTATATATACCGGTAATCATTCCTCCCGCATCATTTATTTTTTTTTGAATCGGTTTTGTAGTTGCAGCGACATCGCCACAACCGAAAATTTTCGGGTTTCTGTCAAGACGAACTCGATGAGCAAGTAAGCGGAGGCTCCTTATAAAACATGTACCGCCAGAATACAAAAACGGTAGCCCGCCTGCATCAAAACAACAAATTAGCCAACTACAATAAACATCCAAAACACCCAGCAGCCGACCGACGCTCCGGATACGATAGACGTATAATTTATAACGCGGCGTATTTTTTAAATGGAGGAGTTGAAAGAAGAAGCTGGAAGGAAAGAAGATTTTTTTGGTACATGACGGATTAAATTAACAGCCAACTATGCTTAAAACTTTAAGTATTAATAAACCTCCGCTGTGCTTCCTTTTATTGCCACCTGCCTTAACTTCAGTAGAAGTGGTTTCAAAACCCCATCTCCCCGCTCAATAAAGCGGGAGCCCTTGAACCCGATCTGAGTTTTTGAAACCACTT
>JASFGZ010000311.1:0-6030 GCA_050123495.1 Desulfobacterales bacterium | reverse complement strand
AACTGTGTCGTTTCTCTATATGCGCAATTGCGTAAACCAGAAGCGCTTCAAGCTCATCCTGGTTGGCCAGTGAGTCAAAAAGAGCGGTGGTGATAATGATTTTACCGACTGGTAAAGCAAATGCGTCAATTCGATGGCTGTCTGATAAATGAAAAACATAATCGTAACCGATCAGCTTAGCGGGCCAGTTTTGTAACACCCTTTTGCCTGCCTCAGTCAAATCAGCCTGCTTTTCTGAACTTTTCTGAAGGGGTTCATAATCGCGCAGTCGCATGGCCCACTCTCTTTCAAGGGTCTTTTCCACTGAGAAATTAGGGAGGTAGGGTGTTTTTATAAAACAAAATCCGCTGGCACGATACCCTTGCGCTTCTGCGTCCTCGCGTCGCATGCCAGCCGGTAGGCCCGGATCTGATAAATGATTGCAGGACCACAAATGATAGAGTTTACTTTGGGGGTCGATGAAAACATATTGATGATTTTCATCGCCAAGGGTCTCCAGCAGAATCTTCTGTATGCCTTCAACGGTCGTTTGCTCGAGGAGCTCCTTGCTGAAGAAAAATTTAATGGTTCCCCTGCCCAAGATGGGATGGGAAAGCTCGAGGGTGATATCTGGGCTTTCAATTATGACATCGATTACGCGGGCTTCTAATTTTTTATCCTGGAAAAATAGTTTGCTGACAGTTTTTTCATAGAGATATTCGATACCGTTTTGCCTTCCAAATCCAAAATTTAATTTGTTGATCTGGGGCATAATCAGCAGATTTTTTTTCAATACGCCGTTAATTATGGTTTCTTCTGATTTTACATCAAATGTGACGCCAGATTTGGCAGATATCGGTGAATTCCAGGCGATGCAGAGGGTCAGCAAACAAATCCAAAAGAAAATTTTTTGATACAGTTTTCGCACAACTCGGCTCCTTTTAAAAATTTGAGACGCTCAATTTAGGTAAAAGTTAGACAGAGAGATCAATGCCCTCTTTTTTGAAACGCTTATTTACATTTTTTTTAATAAGAGGGCCGAGTGATTTCGACCAGTCCTGTGCGAGCGTCATACTTTCCTGAAGAATAAGCGGCCATATTCTAATGGTTTTTTTCCCTATATCTGTCTGGTAGAATTTAAGCAACCCCCTAATATCTTTATGACTGAAGTGCTTTGCATAAATGGGTATAACCATATCAAGAAATCCGCCTTTGGTCGTCATTTGTTCCTCAATAACTTTGTTTATTTCCTCACTCAAGATTCGATAGGTCTTCGCCGGCAAATCAGGGCGCGAAGCTTTGATCGACTGGCTCATTTGTTGGATAAAAAAGTTCGAAATTTGTTTTGTTACATCCGGTGGTCCGGTAATTCGCATCAATTTTTCGATATCGGCTCGCTTAGCCGGAGAAATATTATTGCTTGCTGCCGGTGATATCAAAACACATATGATGACCGTCAATGTTATTAGGGTTTTGAGCATTGTGTCTCTCCTTAGCTTTCAAGCATCTCGCGTGCGTGCTCCAGGGTTGCTTGCGTGATTTTCTCACCGCCTAACATTCTTGCAATCTCTTCATAGCGGTCCTTATCATTTAGCAGGTGAATCGATGTGCGGGTTCTGCCTTGCGAAACATGTTTTGAAATACGATAATGCTGGTCGCCGAATTTAGCGATCTGGGGTAGGTGGGTGATGCAAATGACCTGGTGATGATTCGCAAGATCGGCCAATTTTTTCCCAACCACTTCCGCTACGCGACCGCCGATGCCCGCATCAACCTCATCGAATACGACGGTTTCAACCGAATCGGTTTTGGCCAAAAGGGCTTTTAATGCCAGCACGACGCGTGACAGCTCTCCGCCGGAGGCAATACTGGCCAGAGGCTTTAATGTTTCGCCGATATTGGGCGCGATTAAAAATGTGGCCCGGTCGATACCCGTTGCGGTTATCATCTGATTTTTTGCAGCCAGATACGGGTTTGTTTTTTCATCGACCGGCAGGCCTTGTAACGATACCTTAAATTCCGTCTTCGACAGCATCAGCGTGGCCAATTGGTTGCTTACCTTTTTGGCAAAATCTTCGGCAGTTTTCTTTCTTTTGCGAGATAGCATCGAGGCCCGATCTTTCAATTTGGTGTGCAATTTGCCGATTTGGGCTTCGGTGTCTCGAATTGATTCAGTAATATTTTCAACATTGGATAGGTTCTGTTCAATGGATTTGAGGCTTTCAAATACAGCTTCGATGGATCCACCGTATTTGCGTTTGAGCTTATTGAGTGCATCAAGCCTTTCTTCGACGGTTTCCAGCTGGTTTTCGTCCACCTGAATCGAATTAAGGTAGCTCCGCAATCCTTCAATGAGATCCTCAATTTGATAGGTGGTGTCAGACAGATTGGCGGTCTTTGACTTCAACTGTTGATCAATCTGACTGATCTTATCCAAACTCTTTTTTACATCCACCAGTTTTTCGATAACCGAACCCGGAGCGCTGTGAAGCGATTCAATGCTGTTGTATACGACCTGATATAGTTGTTCGGCGTTTTTGAGACGCACCCTTTCCTGTTCAAGCACTGTATCCTCCCCCTTGGCCGGATTGACAGCCTTAATTTCTTTCAGCTGAAATTCCAGCAGCTCCTTATGTTCAGCCTGCCGCAGTTTGAGTGCGTTTAGCTTTTCTAATTTTTCCAACATGGGTGTCAGCTGGTGATAATGGGTGCTGACTTCCG
The DNA here is from genome assembly GCA_050123495.1 of Desulfobacterales bacterium. GTDB lineage: Bacteria > Desulfobacterota > Desulfobacteria > Desulfobacterales > JAHEIW01 > JAHEIW01. Next base: position 3,330 of record JASFGZ010000311.1, on the reverse strand, counting down.
CGCGTAACGGCGTGAGGCCGCCGAATTGATCGAGGATTAAAAGATTCTGTTCTTCTTTTAACAACAGTTGATGAACATGTTGTCCGGATATGCTTGCCAAATTTTCGGTGATGGCATTGAGCAACTGGATGCTGGCTATGCGGCCGTTAATGTACACCCGGTTCGTATCGCTGCGGGAAATAATCCGTCTGACCAGCAGGCCGTCAGACGGCTCGTAACCGTGTTCGGTCATTATATCCGCCACCCGGCCGGATTCTGTTAATTCAAAAAGCGCTTCCAGTTCGGCATTTTCTGCTCCGGTGCGCACGAGATCTGCTGATGCGCGACTGCCCAGCAACAGGTTTACCGCGTTGAGGATGATGGATTTGCCGGCACCGGTTTCACCACTGAGAACGGTCAATCCAGCGGAAAAACTGATCTGCAGATCGTCAATGATGGCAAAATTACGAATGGAAAGCTCTTTTAGCATGAATTGAATCCTCTTATTTGGGATATCCGGTTATTTCTCTTATGCGTTCGTATAGCGGTTTCAATCGCTTATACATTTTTTTATAAACCTCATGATAAAGTGCATCATATAGGGCATGATTTTTTTGCTGGGGTTCAAAGACTTCTCCGACGTGGGTCATGGCTTTGACCGCGGTTTTAAAGTCAGCGTGCAGGCCTGTTCCCACAGACGCGTCGATGGCCGCACCCAGTCCAGAGGTTTCATAAAGATGCGGTTTGGCGGTAGGCAGTCCGAAAATATCGGCGGTTAATTGCAGGGCGATGCGACTTTGACTACCGCCGCCGGAAACACGCAGACTGGTAATCTGGGTGCCGCTGCGCTGTTCAATGCGTTCTTTGCCTTCGCGTAATGCATAAGCCAGGCCCTCCAAAATCGAATGGTACAGATGGGCGCGGGTATGAATGTCCCCGAAGCCGATAACGGCACCTTTGGCTTCGGGGCCCGGCATTTTAAGTCCCGGGGTCCAGTAGGGCTGGAGCACCAGCCCCATCGAACCGGCGGGAATCGATTCGACTAACTTATCAAACAATATTTCGGGTTCGACACCTTGCCGAGTGGCTTCCCGCTGTTCCGGGTGGCCGAATTCATTTTTAAACCAATTGACCATCCAATAGCCCCTGTAGACTTGAACTTCTACCGTATAATAGTCCGGCACGGCAGATGGATAGGCCGGCAAAAGTTTGATGGGTTCGATATATTTTTTATGATTGACATTGATGGTAGCGGTGGTGCCGTAACTTAAACAACCGATTGACGATTCGAGGCTGCCGGAACCGATAACCTCACAGGCCTTGTCTGCCGCCGCAGCAATCAGCGGCAGACCTTTTGGGATTCCGGTCTCTTCAGCCGCAGCCCTGGTGATCTCACCCAGGGGCTGCCCGGGTGGAACCAGTTCGGGCAGGATGCTCGGGTCGATTCCAGGCAGTATCCGCCATTTCCAGTCCCAGCTGGCCGACCAGCGCAGCCGCTTGTAGTCAAAGGGAATGTAAGCCACTTGGCAGCCAATGGAATCGACAAATCTACCGGTCAGCCTGTGGGTCAGGTAACCCGAGAGCAGCAAATATTTATGGGTATTTTGCCAGATTTCAGGCTGATAGGTGCGAATCCAGTTGGCTTCTGCTTCCTGCTGCAAATAGGTAATGGTTTTCGTCAGACGGGCAATTTTAAAGATCAATCCCCAGAGGCCGCCGACCGGCGGCAACCCGTAGGTTTTTCGCTGATCCAACCACATCATGGCCGGACGCAAGGGTTTACCGTTTTTATCGACGTTAACCACACTTCCCCGCTGGGTGGTTAAAGCCACACCGGCGATGCGGTCTTTATCGACTTTGTGGCGATTCCAGATTGCCTGGCAGGCTTGACGCAATGCTTTCCAAAATACGTCCGGATGTTGCTCAGCCCAGGCCGGCTGCTCCGAAAAATGAGGGTCAAACGTCACGGCTTCTTTGGCATGTAGCTGTCCCTCCGGATCAAAAATCAATGCCTTTAGACTTTGAGTTCCGTTATCAATAGCCAGGATCAGGTCTTTGGCACCCATAGCATGCGAACGACTGGAGTTTTAAAATGAATCTTTGGCTTTGGCGATTTGTCCCACAGCCCCCATAACAATCAGAGTTGTTCCGGCCGTGAGTACCTGGGTCGGCGCGGGGTTAAATTCAATTTCATTGGATGTACTTTTGGCGCCTAAAACCAGCAGGCCGTGTCGTTTTTCTAAACCGCATTCACGGATTTCTTTGGCGTTGAATTTTGAATTTTCTGAAACCGTTAGTTCATGGATTCTTAAGTCCCCCCGGCTTGAACGCAGCATGCGGTCTAAAAAATCCACCGCTGTTGGGCGGATCATTTCGGACGCCATGCGCAGGGCACCGATCGCATTGGGGCAGACCACACCATTTGTTCCGGCTTTTAATAATTTCGGTTCCAGCTGCGGGTTGGTCATGCGGCTGATAATGCGAATTTTTTGATTCAGCATGCGAGCGGTCATCGTAACATAGAGGGTGTCCTTATCAGATGGCAGCGTAATGATAATCCCTGCAGCACGGTCAATTCCGGTCGCAATCAGGTTTTCATCATCGGTGGCATCACCCTGGATAAAGAGCAGGTCACAGATGGCTTGGCAACGTTCGATTCTTTCCGTATTTTCTTCGATCAGGACGGCGATTTCGTTGTTTTTGCACAGTTCGACAATCACACCCCCACCGGTCTCACCGCCGCCGCAGACGATATAATGATCCGTTAATTTGTCTATTTGCTTCGCCATTTTCTTTCAATCCAGAAAACCGGGCTCACCGTCGAAGATAATATAATAGCCCGTGCTTCCGGCCATTATAACCAGAAAGATTAAAATCAGCAAAAAATATAATCGTTTGCGGATATTCATGGGTTCAAGAATTGAATTTGCAAATGGTGTCTGTATTTGCTGAGATGGTAAGGATAATATACCAGTCATATTTTAAGTGTAAAGAGTTTTAGATCTAAAGTGTAAATATCATCAAACCGGGGGTGATTTAAAATCTTTACAAAGATGCAAGCATGATCTAAGTTAGACCTTAATTTTGCACGCATCGGAGGCTCCCACAGGCAGGACTGAGCAACTGGCGGGGATGTTATGGGAAACGAGATTCCTTTAGTTATGGCTACTGCAAATCCGGGAAAAGTCGCAGAAATGCAAGATCTCCTAAAAGGTTTTCCAATTCAGCTAAAAAGCCTCGCTGATTTTGGTCCGATTCCAGCGGTCGAAGAAGATGGCAAAACCTTTGATGAAAATGCGTATAAAAAAGCCAGTTTTACGGCCAAAATACTGGGACTGCCGGCACTGGCCG
>JASFGZ010000310.1:0-6044 GCA_050123495.1 Desulfobacterales bacterium | reverse complement strand
CCCGCCGATGTCGGCGGGATTTCACATCTGTTTTTATGAATATTAAGGAGTTCAACAAACCGATTCAAAATGTTCGGATACTTACGAGTATGCTCTTATAAACGACTTTTTTCGCTGAACCGCGCCTTTTGAACACCTTAATTTTTAAGATCAAGATGTGAAATCCCGCTTCTTCTAGCGGGGGCCCTGAACCCTAACCCACATTTTTGAGACGGGTTCTAGTGTCGTCTCCCACCAAAATGTTACAAAAGTAATATTGCATATCGAAATCCAGTTAAGTTCTTGAACTGCGAAAATCCCAAATAACAAAACCCAAATAACAAACAAATAATCCGCCGAAGGCAGAACCGAAATTCAAAGTATCAAAACTGTATGGAACTTTCCAACAAACTTGAAGCCCTGGAAAAAATTTACGGCATTTATGATCAATTTGTTGCCTCACTTGACTTGGCCTGTAAAAAATATTGTACCCACTGCTGCACCACAAGTGTTACCCTGACAACGGTGGAAGCATACAGGATTATGATGGAATTGGAGTCAAACCCAGAGGCGGATTGGATCGAAAAAATTCGACCGGCAGCCGCCCAAACACACTTCAAACCTAAAATTACCATCAACCAGTTTGCCAATCTCTGTGCAAAAGGTCTTGAGCCACCGGAAGAAGAAAGCAGCGAATGGAATGCGTGTCCTTTATTGAGCGATGACCTGTGCACAATTTACGCTGCTCGCCCCTTTGGTTGCCGCTGCTTATTGTCGCGCCATGATTGCGGAGCAGAAGGCTATGCGGATATGGATGATTATGTGCTTTCGGTAAACACGGTCTTTTTACAAAGCATTGAACACATGGATGACAATGGCTGTACGGGAAACCTGCTGGATGTGCTCACGGTGATGGCTTCAGAAGGAAACCGGCAGGCGTATGAAAATAAAACGCTCACATGCCCGACTGTGGGACTGATTGAGAATCAAGCTCTAAACATCTTAATGATCCCTCCGGAACACCGCACTCAAATGGAGCCGATTCTGAAATATCTCCAGGAAATCCGCATTTGATTCTTTTAACCGCAGACGCACGCAGACAACGCAGACAAAATATATCTTCAGCATAAATACATTTTGGCAATTCTGATAAAAACAAAAACCTAATTCGACAAGTTTTGTTATCGAATTTAAATATCGCGCAGCGATTGAAGTTTTTGGCCGAGCAGGTCGCTCGGCCAAAAGATCCGCGTGCGTCTGCGGCTAAAATAAAAAAAATTCAATCAATCCTGAAAATCTGGTAGAATTATTCCTTTACCTGAAAAAACGATTCATCAAACTCGGGCCGATCTTTGTAGCGGCTGAAGAAAAGGCCCGGCAGCTCATCCGTGTGCTCAAACAATCCCGAATCCGCATCGATACCGGCCTGGTGGAGCGCTTTGAGCATGGTTTTGGGTGAAGGCGGGCAGCCTTTGACGGCAATCATTTCCCGGATGTCCGGATTATCTTTATGGGCCTGGTACATGCATTTGCCGATCAGAATCGTCTTTTTCCTGCCGGGCGTGGGTGCCATGACTTTTCCGGTAAGTATTTCAACGTCATCCCAGGCTTCGCCCTTCCAGGCATAACGAATCGCCGACAGCATCAGGCCGTTTACCCCGGAACAATACGTACACATGGAAAGATCATATTTACGGTAATAAACACCTTTAAGCCCCTGCTTGATCATCGGCAGCGGCAGTATGCCGTCTTCAGTATCCCTGTATTCAAAATCGTATTCGTGATATTTCGTCAAGCCCTCAATGTCTTCGCCCAGGATTTCAATATCGGAAAGATCATGGGATCTATTTCGGCTATGAGCGGCATGCACCAGGTGGGGGACGTTCTGCGGTTCATGGCCGAGTAGTTTCGCACCCACCAGATCTGCCGATAGCACATCGGATGATGCCACCAGCAGATTGCTGCGGTGCATGCGGCCGTCCGGACCGGGTCCCCGCTCGTTGGTATAGATTCCGTCTAAAAGGGTAAACATGGGCGGTATCTTATCCGCCAGCTTCGCTACCCAGAAGTGCAAGTCCTTGCCCGGTGTCATCGTGTGACATCGTTTGCGGGAGGGGATATCAATCAAACCCTTCAAATTCTTGATTCCCAGACTCACCACCGTCTGGTTATGGGTTTTCATCACCGGCAGATCCACAATAAATTCGCTGTTTAAGATATCGGTGTTAAAGTTCAGTTTAACACCATCGCCCAGGTCCACCCTTTCAAAGGGTCTCTCAAAAACGTTGATATACCTGATGCCGTACTTTTGTTTCAAAACGCCGTATCCCAGGGTCTCAAAGGCGTGGGCCGCGGTTGCGGAACCTTTGCGCTTCATGGTGACGGAGCCCTCCCCGATGGTGATATCATCGATGCCGCGTTCCTTGAGCAAAATGATGATATCTTCCAAAACGCGGGACGTGGTAATCACCCCCCATTTGGGAAAGGCAACGGCACGGGTCCAGAACACAATATTGGGCTTGATAAAAACTCTGGCCCGAGCGGGCATATGGTCCAGTCCCCCTGACATCTCAACCGCCCTGCGAACCGATTCAGCGGGTTTTTCATACGTCACCACAGCAACCGTATATTTCTGCATTTATACTACCCTAACGAATCATTTAGATTTTATACATTAGCCACGGACCCACACAGACAAACACAGACAGTATTAATTCCTCAGGCGACATTGCCCGAGGAAAAACTGTATGCCCTGCGGGCAGTACCAAAAATAATTTATAAAATCATATGCAGCAACAGTTAAAATTGTTTTCCATTACGATTCGCTGCTGATTAGTGAGGATTTTTCTCCCGCAAAGCGGGATGACATTTTTTGTTCGGCCAATGTCGGCCGAACAAAAGGTCCGTGTGAGTCTGTGTGGGTCCGTGGCTAATTAAACATCCAAATGAAAAAGCGCGGCGGCGTTGAGGCCGCAGATCTGCTGCATTTCGTCTTCTGACAACCCGGCGGCCTTCATTTCATCAAAATACCTGGCCGGCGGCAAGAGGGGAAAATCACTGCCAAATAAGATTTTTTCCACTCCAACCCGCTGAATCGCCAGCCGATAGACATCCGCATCATACAGATAGGGAGAAGCCGCCGTATCAAAATAGACATTTTTTAGGGCCTCTTTGACCTCTTTTTTTAGAAGACTGAAAAAAAACAGACCGCCGCCCCAGTGGGCCAGAACAATTTTGTTTTGTGGAAAGGTTTGAATCAACTCATAAATCTGGGCCAGGGTGTTGGGGGTTTTACCGGGATAGGAATGGCCGATGGGTTCATTGGTATGGATCATAACCGGCAGATCCAGACCTCTGCAAATTTCCATAACCGGTTCCAGCCTGGATAGAGAAGAATTTTCAATCCCGGTTTGGTAGAACGCCAGCTCTCCGACTCCGGATAATCCACCCTTTTGCAGGCAACGGCGGGTTTCTTCAGCCACACCGTCGCTAAAAGGGTCGAAACATACTAAGCCAATAAGGCGTTGCGGATAGCGGTTGACCACCTCGATGATGTAATCATTATGCTGTTTAAAAAGCAGCGGATCTTTCCAGGGAAATCCGAAAACAAGGGCTTTATCCACCTGGGTGTCATCCATTAGAGCCAGCACTTCTTGCGCACCGATCAGCCGGGATTTGGGTGACTGGTATAATTGTTTAAATGCCGGTTCGCCTGCAAAATATTTGTCTCTGTTTTTGCGAATTTTTCCGGGGAATATATGTGTGTGGGCATCAATGATCATCAGGTTTTAACTTTCGTCAAATATCCAAAACGATACCGCTGCGTCGGCACCGTTCAAAAACAACTGTTTAAACTTCCATATCCCTTCGGTGGATATGGTCAAGGGACCCAGAATTTTAATGCTCCTGGCCACGAAGACATGATAGCCTTCCACCACAAAATAGCGGTACCCCGAAGCATCCGCCGGCGCCCGGTATACCGGTTCGATCTCCTTTAAATAGCCTTCTATTCCCGCCCGACGAATTTCAAAAGTAACGTCCGTAATGCCATTCTTCTGCATAAATTTGCGTGCAGAGGCCGACAGTTTTATTTTAGTATTTCCCATGATCGGTTGGCGATTGGCTTTTGCGATTCATTGCAAAAAAATAACGGCTAACTGGTTTTTCCAATTAGCCGTTAAGGAGGAGAACAGATGAAGAAATTATTAGGCTGCACATAAGCATGTTGCAAATTTCTTGCCAAAGATAATTTCGCTCCGCGAAATTATCTATTTTTATTATTTTAATCCTAAAATTCGTATAGTTATAACCATTAAAGTTTCGGCGGCGCTGCTTTTATAAACAATATGGAGCACTGAAATTTAGGCGTTTGGTTCAAAATCTTGAACCCGATCCGGGGATAAATTGAAAAACCTGTTGTTTTTAAACCATTTTTTTATTATTGGGTGAGGTTCAAAATTTTGAACCCGGGCTTTTTTTACCTGGCAAAAAAAGCATAATATACTAAAATTATATTAAATAATTGAGTATACGACCTTGAACTTGTCGTACGCGAGACGGAAAAAACGCTCACAATTAAACGCAAACCCTGGTCAACTAAAAAAAATTATTTATCACGAAAGCACGAAAATACGAAAAATCGAAAAAGAAAAAATGAATTAAATTTTCGTGCTTTTATTCTTTCGTGTTTTCGTGATCATTTATCATAACGTTATGCCAGAAAAAATACAAATTTCAATTTTAAGTTCCTAAGACCATCGGAATATGAAATCCGAAAAAGAGATAAAAAAGAACCCCATGTTTTTATACCTGGCGGTTTTAAGCATTAGTTCCACCATTGGATTGCAGGCCTGGCTAACGCTGTTCAACAATTTTGCCGTCGACATCGCCGGTTTGGATGGAAATCATATCGGGGTGATTCAATCTTTGCGGGAGGTCCCTGGATTTCTGGCGCTGTTGGCGGTTTATATCATCATGGTCCTCGAGGAGCATCGTCTATCGGCATTATCGATTCTCGTTTTGGGCCTGGGCCTGGCCTTAACCGGCCTGTTTCCCTCCTATCCCGGGCTCATTTTGACCACCCTCGTGATGAGCTTTGGCTTCCACTATTACGAAACCACCAACATGTCGCTTACCTTGCAATATTTTGATGCGCTCACCTCTCCATGGGTTTTTGGAAAACAGCGCAGCTATGCCGCGGCTTCCAGCATTGCCCTGGGTCTTTTGATATATGTTCTGGCTTTTTTCTTAACATTTTCTCAAATCTACCTGCTTATCGGTGGTTTGATCATCGCCTCAGCCGTCTGGGGGCATACCCAACAGCCGACAAAACAGGCGGTGATACCCCAGCGCAAAAAAATGATTTTCCGCAAACGCTACTGGCTTTATTATTTTCTGACCTTTATGGCCGGCGCCCGTCGCCAGATTTATATGGCATTTTCCGTGCTGTTGATGGTCCAAAAATTTCATTATTCAATTCAGGAAGTTACCATTCTATTTGTTGTCAATAACATCTTCAACTATTATCTGAGCCCCTTGATCGGTAAAAGCATTATCCGCTTCGGGGAACGCAGGGTTCTTAGTTTGGAATATATCAGCCTCTTTTTTATATTTATTGCCTATGCCACAACGGATCTCAAATGGGTGGTAGCGGTCCTTTACATTCTGGATCATATTTTCTTTAATTTTTCAATCGCGATTCGAACCTACTTCCAGAAAATCGGAGATCCGCGCGATATCGCACCCAGCATGGCCGTGGGCTTTACCATCAATCACATTGCCGCCGTTTTCCTGCCGGCCATCGGCGGCTTTCTATGGGTTGTGGATTATCGGATTCCGTTTTTTGCTGGAGCTGTCATGGCGGTGATATCAGCGATCGCCGTGCAAAAAATAAGCGTGCCGCCTCGCAAGGCACCCTCTGCCTCATAGCGCATATCGTCGGAGATTGGTTCAAAGCAGTGCAAGCCCCTTCGTGTCTGACAAAACTTATTGGGTTTTCCAAACCGGGTGCTTCGCACCCGGTTCCACCCGCAACGATTGGGGCACTTCGCGCCCCTGCCTTTTAC
>JASFGZ010000309.1:0-6049 GCA_050123495.1 Desulfobacterales bacterium | reverse complement strand
GCAATAATATCAAAATAGATTGATTCAACTTTTCAACTTTAGGCATTTTAGATCATTTTTCATTTTAGCTCATTTTTTGAATTATTGATATAAGTCAATGTAAGGCACGCATTTATCGGTTAAATTGAGATCATAATCGACCATTGAAAACGATGGTCTGCAATCACCTATCAAAAGGAAAAAATTATGAAATGTCCCGGACAAGATACCCAATACTGGAAACCTGGGGCAATTTTTGAAGCCAAGTGCCCGAAGTGCGGAAACGCGGTTGAGTTTTTTAAGGATGACACCAGCCGCAAATGCGATAACTGCGGCCACCGCTTTGTGAATCCGGATATGGATTTTGGCTGTGCGGCCTACTGTCCTTATGCCGAGCAGTGTATCGGGGACCTGCCGCCGGAGCTGATTGCCCAAAAAGAAGACCTGCTCAAGGATCGTGTGGCCATTGAAATGAAACGCTATTTTAAAAATGATTTTAAACGCATCGGTCATGCCACCCGGGTAGCCCGCTATGCCGAACGGATCGGTAAAAAGGAAAAAGGCATGCTGGCCGTCATATTAACGGCCGCATACTTACACGATATCGGCATTCATGCGGCTGAGAAAAAGCATGGCAGCACGGCTGCCGAATTTCAGGAAGCAGAGGGATCCGCCATTGCCAGATCCATTTTGGAGAAACTCGGCGCCAAAGAAGAATTAATCAATGAGGTTTGTGATATCATCGGGCACCACCATCACCCGCGTTCCGACGACAGCCTGAACTTCAAAGTCGTCTACGATTCCGATCTTCTGGAAAATATAGATGAAAAGCAAAAAAAAGCACCCCGGAGCAAAGAAAAAATTGAAAACCTGATCGAAAAATCTTTTCTGACCAAAAGTGGACGCGAAGCGGCCAGAGAGGTCCTGCTGGGCGCATAAGGAAAATTATTGAAAGCAAGTCGTATTCTAATTCAAAGCGTATATGAACATATTAACCCAATAACAAAAAAACATTAAGAGGAGCGACATATGAAAACCACGCGTAAGATTATCGAAATTGACGAAGAACTCTGTGACGGATGCGGCAATTGTGTGCCGTCCTGTGCCGAGGGTGCATTACAAATTGTAGATGGCAAAGCCCGTGTAATCGCCGACATTTATTGCGACGGACTCGGGGCCTGCCTGGGAGAATGCCCTTTAGGCGCCCTTAAAATCGTTGAGCGTGAGGCCGACGAATTCGATGAAGAAGCCGTTGAAGAACATCTGGCCAAACAAAAACAGAAAGCACCCGTTCAGGCGGCGCCGGCTTTTTCCGGCGGATGCCCGTCAGCCCGGCTCCAGAGTTTTGCTCGACCGGAATCCACTTCGGCGCCTTCACCCTGTCAGGAAGCCAATAAACCGGCTGCTTTCGAGGAAGCAGAATCTGCCCTTTCCCATTGGCCGGTTCAAATCATGCTGGTACCACCGACAGCGCCGTTTTTAAAAGGTGCCGATCTGCTGGTTCTGGCGGATTGTGTCCCGGTGGCATTTCCCACGGTGCATCGAGACTTTCTCAAAGGAAAGGCCGTTATGATGGGATGCCCCAAGCTCGATGACGCCCAGCATTACATCGAAAAATTCGCCCAGATCTGCAAACAATCCGGTATCAAAAGTATCACATCCGTCATCATGGAAGTTCCATGCTGTGGCGGCCTTCCGATGATTGTGAAAAAAGGCATGGAAATATCCGGCGTCAATATTCCGATGGAAGAAGTGGTCATCAGCACCCGCGGGCAGATTCTGCAGCGCAACCAGGTGGTCACAGCCGCCGCCTGATGAATATATTAAATTTGAGTGTTGTGTGTGATTAGATATTAATCATTCAATTTTATCGGTTCCTCTCCAGCCGCCCGCCATCGTCCCCGGAAAGACGAGACGGGCGGCTTTTTTATTTTTGAATTCTCAAATCAATAGCCTTGTCTCTGTTTCGCCCTGCTGTTGCTATACGGGTTTTTAAATCCGCAATCCAAAATCGACCTCCCTGTCTTATGAGACAATTGTGTGTCAAAAATTATTCTGAGACCGTATTGCAATGTCATTTTTATTATGATATCCACACATTATCTTTGCAACGGACTGATATTGCGTTAAATCATCGGCGTTGCATGTATCGCAAAGATATGGCGTGCAGGGCGGTTCAAGAGGCGCAAAATTGTGGGGATTTTGCGCTCAACCGTTGATATTCGCCGATCAAGCCGGTATGGCCTACAGTAGTCATCTTTGTTTTTTTCCTGGCACAGAATTTGAAAACTTTTGTGTGGTGTTTCAAAAGCGCTGTCCATTTTCCCTCCCGAGAGAAGATGGGACATCAAATTCAGCCGGGGAGACAAATCAGTGAAACCATGCAATTTGCATATTATAAAGACCTTAAAGCTGGTGGAAGAGATGATGGACTTGGCAGACCAGGGTGATGCCGATCGTGAAGATAATGGTTGCGGTATTCTCTATGGTGTCTTAAGGGATTCTGCTTACAAATTAAGGAAACTGGCCGAAGCAGAAAAGCAAAATCATATTGTCAAAGGCTGGTGGCAAGAACAGCAATAATTTGTCCAGCTCATTTAATCATTAATCTAAAAAGTGAGGGAGGAGCAGTAATGGGAAATTTAAAGGGGACCCAGACAGAAAAAAACATTTTGACGGCTTTTGCCGGTGAGTCTCAGGCACGGAACCGTTATACCTATTTTGCCAGCCAGGCAAAAAAGGATGGCTATGTGCAAATATCGGACATTTTCACGGAAACTGCCGATCAGGAAAAAGAGCACGCCAAAAGATTATTCAAATTATTGGAGGGCGGTGAAGTTGAAGTTACCGCAGCATTTCCGGCCGGGGTTATCGGCACCACGCTGGATAATCTGAAGGAGGCAGCTGCCGGCGAAAATTATGAATACACCGATATGTATCCTGGATTTGCAAAAGCCGCTGCAGAAGAAGGTTTTGAAGAAATCGCCGAAATATTTAAAGCGATCGCCGTGGCTGAAAAACAACATGAAAAACGTTATCTGGCGCTCGCGGCCAATATCGCCAACAACACGGTTTTTAAAAAGACCGAATCGGTGGTTTGGCGCTGCCGAAACTGCGGATATCTGCATGAAGGCGACAGTGCGCCGGAGGAATGCCCGGCATGCGCCCATCCGCAAGCGCATTTTGAATTGCTCGGTGAAAACTGGTAACACCTGTTTACAAAAGATTATATAGCTGAATAACATCAAAGCGTATCACAAACAATTAGCTCCACTCAGCGGGAATACTGGAAAATTGGAATGTTGGAATGTTGGGCTGAAATAAGGAAATAAATCTATTTTAGCTTCAGTATTTCTTAAGACACCCCATGATTCCACAATTCCATCATTCCATTATTCCATTGGTGAGCGGTGCGAACCAATTAATTGTGAAAGGAGGATACAATGGCAGAAAGATTGGAAGTTTACAAATGCGAGGCCTGCGGGAATATTGTCGAGGTTCTGCACGCTGGTGGCGGCGAACTGGTATGCTGCGGGGAACCCATGGTGCGTCTGGTCGAAAATACCGTTGATGCGGCCAAGGAAAAACACGTCCCGGTTATTGAAAAAGTTGAGGGCGGTGTTAAAGTAAAAGTCGGCGATGTTCCGCATCCCATGGAGGAAGAACACTATATTGAATGGATTGAAATTATCGTAGACGGCAAAGCCGACCGTCAGTTTCTTAATCCCGGCGAAGCGCCGGAAGCCGTGTTTAAGGTTGAATCAGAAAATGTCACCGCCCGCGAATATTGCAATCTTCACGGTCTGTGGAAAGGATAATGGCCATGTTAACTGAAAAAATGCAAAAAGCACTCAACGGCCAGCTGAATGCGGAGCTTTATTCTTCTTACCTGTATCTGTCAATGAATGCCTATTTCAAAGCGGTTAATCTGGATGGATTTGCCAACTGGATGTATTACCAGGCACAGGAAGAATTAGAACATTCCATGAAGTTTTATGATTTTATCGTCCAACGCGGCGGAAAGGTTCAGTTGCAGCAGATAGAAGCGCCGCCAGCTGAATGGGGTTCTCCTTTGGCGGTCTTCGAGGCCACCTTGGAACATGAACAGAAGGTCACCGGCTTAATTAATGATCTGGTGGAAATCGCCCATGAAGAACGCGATCACGCCACCAATATTTTCCTGCAGTGGTTTGTATCCGAGCAGGTTGAAGAAGAAGAAAGTGTCGGCGGCGTTTTAGAACAACTAAAGCTGATGGGGGATGCTCAAGGCGGTCTGTTTATGATCGATCGTGAGCTGGCCAAGCGCAGCCCGTCTGGAGAATCTGAAGAAGAGTAGAAATACGTGCTTCTGGTTTATTATCTCTAAGGTGTGAATGTTCAGGTTTCAGCCCTGCCAATACTGAAACCTGACACCTTAGTGCCGAATAACTAGCAACAAAGGGCAAGAAGCCAGAGGCCAGCAGCCAAGAGGCCAGCAGCCATTAGATAGCGCCGATTGACAACAAACAGAAATTCCAAGGAGGTACAAAAATGCCCAGTTGGAAATGCGCGAATTGCGGGTATACCTTTGATGCCGATGTCCACCCCAACGCGTGTCCAGCGTGTAAAGAAAAATGTGAGTTTTTGGACAACACCTGTTACACGCCGGATTGTGAGGCAGAAGGTATCGATACCAGAATCGCTACTCCCAAAAAATAATTTTTTCCGGCGGTAGCTGTTTCTAAAAATTTGGAACGCTCATTTTAGGTAAATGTAGATGAGGCAACCCCCAATGTCTAAAGCACTGATCGTATATGCTACACGAACAGGAGAAACCCGGAAAATTGCGGATCTAATTGGTGAAGGAATTCGATTTTCAGGCCATGAAGCCGAAGTGGTAGAAGTCAAAAACATCAAAAGTGAAACCGATCTTGAAGGCTTTGATGCCTATGTTTTTGGATCATCCACTTATCACGGTGAAATGCTTCAGGCCATGAAGACTTTTCTTTTTATAGCCGAAAAAGCAAACCTTGAGGGCAAGCCAGGAGGCGCTTTCGGTTCCTTTGGGTGGAGCGGAGAAGCCAACGATCGAATATTTGATACCATGAAACACATCTTAAAAATGGATGTTGTCGGGGACACCTTGCGATTAAAATCAAGCTCCCTGGAGGGTGGCATGCAAATGGCCCAGGACTATGGGCGTGAAATTGCAAAAAAGCTTGGTGCTTAGCAATGCCAAGCCCGGTGGGACCATACCAAAAGAAGATTTAATGGAGGTAATTATGGCCGATACGACATCTACCCCACAACATTGCCCGGGGTATCAAAGCTTTAAAACTCTCAAATCATTTACATGCAAATGTCCCAAATGCGGCGAAGTCAAAGAAATCTTTTCAGATGAATTCGATCGTCCGCACACCTGCTCCAAGTGCGACGAACCCATCGACTTTTCGCAATGTCAGCTGGAAGGCGAAGGTAAAAGCATTTCTCCGCGCTGATGGCTCGCCGTTCAATAGACAACTTGCAGGAACTCATCTCAAAAAGGTGAATTAGGATTCAGGGCCGCCGCAATTTGCGGGATTTTACGTCTTGATCTTAAAAATAAGGGTGCTCAAAAGGCGCAAGCCGATTGGAAAACGGAACATACACGTTCGTATGTGAGCATTTTGAATCGGTTTGCAACACCGCCATGGACACTTAGACGCCTTTTTGAGATGGGTTCAGATAATTATCGGACAGCATCTATAATACCAACACCTCTGGGCCGCCACTATCTGAATCCTTTTGGATATGGCCAAGAATGCTGCGATGTCGAATAAGAAATCGTTGATGAAAATAAGAATCCTTCTGCTGTTTTGTAGCGGCATCCTGATAGTTGCCGCAGGATTGTTTGCGACGAGTGGCAGGGCTACTGAAAATAAAGGTGCAGCCGAAATTAAACTTCCCGGTGGCACAAGGGGACTTGTTCCCTTTCCCCATCACCGGCACCAGGATAAGCTTGTCGACTGTGACATCTGTCATTCTGTATTTCCGCAAAAAGCCGGCATTATCGAAGCGCTCAAAGCACAGGGCAAATTAAAAAAGAAACATG
>JASFGZ010000308.1:0-6049 GCA_050123495.1 Desulfobacterales bacterium | reverse complement strand
ATCGATCTTTTCCCCAGGCGGTTCCCATAACATTTTGCATCGATAAAAAGGATCGGGCACCTTGCGTTGTCAGCTGTCCGGCCGGTATTAACGTCCAGGGCTATGTGCAGCTCATTGGCCAGGGTAAGTATCAGGAGGCGATTCAACTTATTATGGAGCGACTTCCCCTGCCAGGCGTACTGGGGCGGGTTTGCCCCCATCCATGTGAAAGCGAATGCCGAAGAGCTGAAATTGAGGCACCGATTGCCATCAGAGACCTGAAGCGCTTTGCCGCCAATCAGGTGAACCTGGATGACCTGCCGGTGCCGGAAATAGAAGATCGGCCAGAGAAGATTGCCGTGGTGGGATCCGGTCCGGCCGGCCTGACGGTGGCCTACTATTCAAGGCTGAAAGGTTTTCAGGTTACCATTTTTGAAGCACTGGATGAATTGGGAGGCATGCTTCGGGTAGGGATTCCAGACTACCGCCTGCCGCCTGAGGTACTGGACAATGAAATCAATCGCATTCTCAAACACGGAATTCAAGTCCGAACCGGAATTCGATTCGGCACGGACCTGTCCCTGGAGGATCTCGCGAAAGACGGTTTTTCTGCCGTGTTTTTGGGAATCGGCGCCCACGATTCCATCCACATGCGCATCCCGGGAGAAGACCAGGCCGAAAGCGTCATCGATGCCGTCGGTTTTTTAAGAGATGCAAACCTGGGAAAGGCCGAGGTCCCCGGCAACCGGGTCATTGTCATCGGCGGTGGGAATGTGGCCATCGATGCCGCCCGTGTGGCGAAACGTCTCGGGGCTGATCATGTGACGGTGGTTTACCGGCGTTCCGAACGGGAAATGCCGGCCTATCCCGAAGAAATACAGGGCGCCAAGGAGGAAGGTATCGAATTTACCTACCTTACTGCGCCTGTACGTATCCATAGCGAGGACGGAAAGGTGACCGGTTTTGAATGCATTCGCACACAACTCGGCCAACCGGACGCCAGCGGGCGAAGGCGGCCGGTGCCGGTGGAGGGATCCGAGTTTGTCATCGATTGTGATGCCGTTATTCCGGCCATCGGCCAGCGCATCGATACATCATGGACCGATCGAGAGCCGGATTTGCAGCTTACCCAGTGGAATACCTTGCGAGTCGATCCTCATACCATGCAGACAAGTGTCGCGCATGTCTTTGGTGCTGGAGATGCTGTCACCGGTCCGGCATCGGTTATAGAAGCTGTCGCAGCCGGCCATAAGGCGGTTGAGGCGATTCAACGATTCATCGATAAAGAAGATCTGTCGCTGTACGCCGAAGAGGTCGCTGCAGAGGAACCGCCGGGTCGGAGTTGGCAGGAGATCCCGGAAGATATTGCCCCGCAGGCAAGGGTTGCGTCTCAACATCGGGGCATTCAGGAAAGAATTGGATCTTTTGAGGAAGTCGACTTGAATTTTTCAGAAGCCGAAGCCCAAAAGGAGAGCCAGCGTTGCCTCAATTGCGGTATCTGCAGCGAATGTATGGAATGTGTGAGGGTCTGCGAACCCCAAGCCATTGATCACACCATGCAGCCCCAGGAGATCGAGGTGAACGTCGGCAGTATTATCCTGGCTACCGGATACGATGCGTTCGATCCCACCCAGATGAAGCAATATGGCTATGGCACCTATTCCAATGTCTATACCAGTCTTGAATTCGAGCGTCTCAGCAATGCCACCGGGCCCACAGCCGGCAAAATTCTTATTCGAGACGAAAAAGGCGAATTTACCCGGATTCCGCAGAGCGTTGCCATCCTTCATTGCGTTGGCAGTCGGGATGTGAACTATCATGAATATTGCTCGCGGGTATGCTGTATGTACGCCCTCAAGTATACCCACCTTATTAAAGAAAAAGTCGGTCACGACACCCAAATTTATGATTTTTACATCGACCAGCGTTGTTACGGAAAAGGTTACGAGGAATTTTATCGTCGCTGCCAGGAAGAAGGCACCACATTTATCAGGGGCAAAGTGGCAGAAATAAACCAGCAGGCGACCAAACCCGAAGAAGAAGGCAAGCTCATCGCAATTGCAGAAGACACTTTGTTAGGTGTTCGCTTACGCGTTCCGGTGGATATGGCGATTTTATGTGCGGCTATCGAATCCCGCAAGGATGCCGCTGAGGTCGGCCGAATTTTCGGGGTCAACCAGGGAGCAGACGGGTTTTTTCTGGAAGAACACCCCAAATTAGGGCCGCTGAATACAGCAACCGACGGGGTATTTCTGGCGGGGGCCTGCCAGTCCCCCAAAGATATTCCGGATGCGGTCGCTCAGGCATCAGGAGCAGCGTCCAAGGCCCTTTCTCTGGCGACCCGGGGTAAAGTAACGATTCCCTCAACCATTTCCTGGATCGATCCGGATATATGCGCCGGCTGTCAGACCTGCATCGGGCTTTGTCCGTACACAGCTATTGAGTTTGATGAACGCAGAGGTGTATCCGTGATAAATGAGGCGCTCTGCAAAGGATGCGGCAGCTGCAGTGCATTTTGCCCCAGTGGCGCCGCCCAGGTCAGGCATTTCAAACCCAAACAAATATTTGCCGAGTTTGACGGGATCATGGATGCGCTCAAAGAGGTGGGAATGTAGTAGAATTTGGGTTTGGCAATGCCCCAAAGGGGCGAATCTTGTGCGCACCGTCTCGAAAAATACCTATAATTTAGCGGAGGAACTATGGAAGAATTTGAACCGACCATCATCGCGTTTGTCTGTAACTGGTGCACTTATACTGCTGCTGATTTGGCGGGAACTTCCAGATTGACTTACCCGCAGAATGTGCGCTTGATTCGCGTGATGTGCACCGGCATGGTGGACCCGCAATATGTGATCAAGGCCTTTTTGGGGGGAGCTGATGGGGTGCTGATCAGCGGATGCCACCCCGGTGACTGTCACTACATTAACGGGAATTATAAGGCCCGCCGACGCATTAAACTCCTCAAGGAAATTTTGCCTCAATTCGGTTTTGAGCCCCAACGGCTCAGATTAACCTGGATCGGTGCCAGTGACGGCGTCCAGTTTGCTGAAATTATACAGGAGTTGGTCACTCAGATCAAAGCCCTGGGCCCCAGTCAGGCAAAGCTGGAGATGGTCATTTGAGATGGCGGTTTTTCGATTGCGGATTGCGGATTTCGGACAGAAAAGATCTGCAGGCAGGATATGGAGTGGAGAAAGTGTTCCGTCATTCGTTAATGGTTATTAGTAAGATCTCAAAGCAAGTTCGGCAGTTAAGCTGATATCGATTAACAAATAACGAATAACGAATAACCAATATCAAATACCGGAGGTATTTATGGCGATTACGGCAAAAATTGATGTGAAAGAAAGAGACATTCTAGGGGCGTTGCAGGGATTTTTCAAAGATATCCTTAATGCAGAAGAAATTAATGCGATTCTGGTGCCGCAGCATTTGCCGATGAAAAACACCGTCATGCCGACGCTGGTCACTGACCCGGAGCACCTCGATGAAGTCGATCCCTTGGCGCCGGCTTTTCCAATGAATACGGCTAAGATTGTTGCCCGTTTGACCCGCAAACCGATGGGCGCAAAAATTGCAGCCGTCGTGCGTCCCTGTGAAATTCGCGCGTTTTTTGAATTGGTAAAGCTCAAACAGGGCCGAACAGACGACATTGTTTTAATCGGCATTGACTGTCTGGGTGCCTACCAGAATAAAGATTACCTCCGTTTTGTCGACCAAAATGGCACCGACGCAACCCCTAAATTTTACGACCATGTATTGAGCGGCAAGGATGGGCAAATAGACGGTGTTGATCTAATGCCGGCATGCCAAGCCTGCGAATTTCCGGTGGCCTCAAATGCGGATATTCTTATCGGGTTGTATGGCGTTCAAGTAGACGATCATTTAATGGTTCAGTCTCAAACCCAAGCCGGAGAAGATCTGATCGCGCAGCTGAATCTTTCGAAAACCAGCGAAGCTGCCATGCGCAAGGATGCTATTGCTGAATTGGTTGCCAAACGCAGCGCTTATCGGGATGAAATGTTTACCCGTACCCGTGAGGTTACGGATAGCCTAGAAAAAATGTCGGCTTACCTTGCCGACTGTGTCAACTGTTACAATTGCAGAGTGGCCTGCCCGGTTTGTTACTGTAAAGAATGCGTGTTCGTCACCGATGTCTTCAATCATGATCCGTCTCAGTACATGCGCTGGGCCAACCGCATGGGATTTATCAAGATGCCCACCGATACGGTCTTTTATCATATCACCCGCTTGGCGCATATGAGCACCGCATGTGTGGGTTGTGGCCAATGCTCGAATGCCTGTCCGAATGATATTCCCGTCATGGAACTGTTTCGCACGGTTGCGCATCGTACGCAACAGTCCTTTGACTATGAGGCTGGCAGAAGTATTGATGAAGAACCGCCAATGTCGGTTTTTCGAGAGGAAGAGTTTACCGAGGTGGTGGGTATAACTTAACCCGGACAAACCGGAATGGACTATTGAATATTCAATTGAAAATATTAAACCATATGAAAATAGTGAAAAGAGTCCAACACATATTTTTGGCCACACTATTCACAAAAATAATTACTAGGTTTCCAATAAGAAATTAGCCAAGGAGGAATCCATGTCGGAAGCGGTTATCAAACTGGGTAAGAGAAAAAAAAGCTCGTTTATGGATAAGGTCATGGAGATTCTACCCGAAGGCGGCAATTTAAATCTATGCCTAACCTGTGGGGCGTGCGCTTCAGGATGTCCGGCCACCGGTCTGGCGGGAATGGATCCCAGAAAATTTCTGCGTATGGCGGCCCTCGGGCTGGATGAAGAAATTATCAAATCAGATTGGGCCTGGATGTGTACCATGTGCCAGCGCTGCATTTATGTCTGCCCGATGAAAATCGACATTCCCCAGCTGATTTACCATGCGCGCAGCAGCTGGCCGCGCGAAGAGCGGCCCAAGGGCATTCTCGGGTCATGCGACATGGCCTTAAGAAATGACAGCTGCAGTGCCATGGGCGCATCTCCGGAAGATTTTGCTTTTGTAGTGGAGGATGTGCTCGAAGAATACCGCGAGACCCAGCCCGAATTTAAAGACATGCAGGCACCGATTGATAAAAAAGGTGCCTATTTCTTTTTAAACCAGAATTCCCGGGAGCCGGTCACCGAACCGGATGAACTGGTGCCTTTATGGAAGATTCTCCACCTTGTGGGAGCCGACTGGACATACGGCAGCAAAGGCTGGGGAGGAGAAAACTACTGTATGTTTTTAGCCGACGATGCCTCCTGGGAACACATCACCCGCACGAGTGCCAAACAGGCCGATGACCTGGGCTGTAAAATATTTCTCAATACCGAATGAGGGCATGTGACCTTCTCGGTCCTGGCAGGACTGAAAAAATTCGATATTGCACACAAATTTGAGGTGAAAAACATCTACGAATATTACGCCCGGTGGATTCGTGAAGGCAAACTGAA
Organism: Desulfobacterales bacterium; assembly: GCA_050123495.1. GTDB lineage: Bacteria > Desulfobacterota > Desulfobacteria > Desulfobacterales > JAHEIW01 > JAHEIW01. The sequence continues at coordinate 613 of JASFGZ010000308.1, read as the reverse complement.
GGTGAATTCGGACTGGAACAAGGACTTAAAGATCAAGTTTACGGTTCAAGATCCGTGTCAGATCGTACGCAAAAGCTATGGCGATCCCATTGCCGAAGATCTGCGCTTTGTGGTCAAAACCGTTGTCGGTGAGGAAAACTTCATCGATATGACACCCAACCGCTCCAATAATTATTGCTGCGGCGGCGGGGGTGGTTTTCTGCAATCCGGGTATAAGGAGGCCCGTCTGGAATATGGGCGCTTGAAAGACAATCAAATTATGGCAACCGGTGCAGACTATTGCATTGCCGCCTGCCACAATTGTCATGCCCAAATTCATGAGCTCAGTGAGCACTACGGTGGCGGTTATGGCGTGGTTCATCTGTGGACCCTTATTTGCCTGGCGCTGGGTATCCTGGGTGAAAACGAACGCGAATATCTAGGACCGGATTTAAAGGATCTGGCCGTATACGGGGCAGAATAATATGAAACCACTTCTAACCAGCTAATCGATAGCGGAGGTATATATGGGTAAAAAAACCGGCAAGGCCCTGGTGATGGGAGCTGGGATCAGTGGCATCCGTGCTGCGCTTGACCTGGCGGAGTACGGCTATGGTGTGACGCTCATCGATCG
>JASFGZ010000307.1:0-6091 GCA_050123495.1 Desulfobacterales bacterium | reverse complement strand
GCGTCTTCAGAAAATAAAACAAATACCGAATCACCATCCGGCCTCGCAGCAAATGAGATACCCGAAGAGCCTAAAAAGATTGACGAGGTCGGTGAAAAAGTCGGACAAGAAATCGATGATTTCAGTCAAAAAGCATCTTTACGGGTTGGCGCCTGGGTAAATACAAAGACATTTTATGGCATTACATGGCTCAAATTAATCCTATGTTTTTTAATGCTCTTTGTCGTGTTCTTAGTCGAGCGAATTGTGCGTTTGAGCATCGATCGCAGGTGGAGAAGAATTGAGGAAAAACAAGAAGAGAAACCGATAAGACATCTTATCCTGAAATCAGTTGCAAAACCACTGTCATTGTTCATATGGGTCTATGGCACATACTTTGTTCTGACCCCGATATTTTTAAATTTTCGAAAGCCTGACGGAACAAATTTTGTTCATACCGTTGCTCAGCAAGCTTCTGATTTAGGGGCTGCCGTCGCGCTCGTCTGGTTCATTTTCAAGCTGGTATCGATTGTGGATTTTCAGCTTAAAAAATGGGCGGCCTCTACAGATAATGCCATAGATGATGTTCTGGCACCCTTGGCTGGAAGGACACTGCGGGTTTTCATCGTCATTATCGGCGGCATTTTAATCGTACAGAATCTTACCGGTGTTAAAATCGGCCCCCTGCTCGCGTCGCTGGGCATTGGCGGAATCGCTGTTGCGCTGGCGGCTAAAGATTCGATTGCCAATCTTTTCGGTACGCTGACCATTCTTTTTGACAAACCCTTCCAGATCGGTGAACGTATTATGATTGATAAATTCGACGGTGTTGTTGAGGATGTGGGCTTCCGCAGCACGCGTATTCGAACGTTGACCGGACACCTGGTAACAATTCCGAATGAAAAAGTTGTTAGTTCGGGTGTCGAGAATGTCGGCAAGCGTCCGCATATCCGGTGGCTGACGAATATCACAATCACCTATGACACACCACCGGATAAAGTTGAAAAGGCCGTATCGATCATTAAGGAAATACTGGATGATCACGAAGGCATGCACCCTGACTTTCCACCGCGGGTTTACTTTAACGGGTTCAATGATTGGAGTTTGAATATCACGGTGTTTGCCTGGTATCACCCGGCCAATTATTGGGATATGCAAGAATGGCTGCAGCGAACCTGTCTGGAGATATTGAGAAGATTTAAGGATGAGGGCATCGACTTTGCCTTTCCGAGTCGCACATTATACCTGGCCGGCGACGAGAAACGCGAGCTAAAGCTGAAAATGCTGCAGGGAGAAACCGTCACCTATATACCTGAAAAAGGGAGCCAGAAATAAAAGCGACGCTCTTCTGTGGATATCATAATCGTATTTCAACTCAGGCGGATGAATCTTTTGACATTGATTATTTGATATTTTAGTATTGTTTCTTTACTAAATGAATTAATACAGTATATCGTTATTTGTTAATTTCATTTTTAATCATCATTTCAAGCGCGGTTTTCTGCGCACTATCATTCTAAATTCAATTCATTTTCCATTGAGAACACGTCAGAATTAAGCCCTGCAATTGTTTTGCAATATTCAGATCTTCTATGAAAAACGACTGGATCTTCGGGATGTGATCAATATAAATACCCATTCAAACGGCGGAAATAACCGGTATGATGAAGATTTTAATTATTGAAGATACATAGGAGAGGAATTTGATGAACACAAAAATACATTACGAAACACTTGATCCTGAAGACTGGGATGAGATGCGAGCTCTATCCCACCGAATAGTTGATGATGCGATCACCTATCTCGAAAAGGTTGGCAAACGCCCTGTCTGGCAAGCAGTACCAGAGGATGTCGCTACACAATTTGATTCGCCAGCCCCTCACGAGCCTGCTGGTGCAGATGCGGTGTATCAGGAATTTCTAGAGACCGTGTTTCCATATCCGATGGGTAATATTCATCCTCGCTTCTGGGCCTGGTATATGGGTAACGGAACAGTGCTTGGAGCCCTTGCTGATTTTTTGGCTTCGATCATGAACCCCAATCTTGGTGGGGGGAATCACGTAGCCAATTTAGTTGAAGGACAAGTGGTCAACTGGATGAAGGAAATACTTGATATTCCCAAGACTTCAAGTGGGTTGCTGGTTAGCGGTGGTTCAATGGCAAACTTTGTCGGCCTCGCAGTTGCAAGAAATACCAAAAGCGGATTTGATGTTCGAGAGCTTGGCATGCAAGCGGCTCCTCGGCAATTGACGATGTATGCATCCACTGAAATACATAGTTGTATTCAGAAAGCGGTTGAACTGCTTGGGTTGGGCAGCAATAGTCTACGGAAGGTGCCAGTAAATGATGATTTCACGGTCAATATAAAGGCGCTAGAAACGGCCATATCGGTCGATCGTGAAACAGGTCTTGAGCCAATCTGCATTATTGGAAGCGCAGGTACCATTAATACAGGCGCAATTGACGATTTGGAGGCGTTAGCTGACGTGTGCAAACGTGAGGGGTTGTGGTTTCACGTGGATGGAGCAATTGGAGCAGTCGCAGTGCTCGCAGAGAATGTGAAAGAGCAACTCTGCGGTATTGAAAGAGCCGATTCGGTTGCGCTCGATCTTCACAAATGGATGCACATTCCTTTTGAGGCTGGTTGCGTACTTGTGCGACACGATGCGGCCCATCGAAAGACGTTTTCACTTACCCCGGCATATCTGGAGCATGACAAGCGCGGACTGGCGGCTGGCCACCTCTGGTTCAGTGATTATGGTCTGCAATTGTCACGCCAGTTCCGCGCGCTGAAGGTGTGGATGTCGATCAAAGAACACGGTCTTGATCGTTTCGGCCGGATGATGGCGCGTAACGTCGAACAAGCACATTATCTTGGTCAGTTGATAGAAAAAGAACAGGACATGGAGCTTTTAGCTCCGATCGGTTTGGATATTGTTTGTTTTCGCTTCAATCCAGGCAGACTGGATGATGAGACACTCAACGCACTGAACAAAGAGATTCTTTTCCAATTACAGGAGCAGGGGATCTGCGCACCATCGTATACGTCCTTACACGGTCGGTACTGTCTGCGCGTGGCTATAGCAAATCATCGCAGTGTACAGAATGATTTTGATGTACTTGTGGAGGGAGTCCTTCGGATTGGCCAGAAATTGACCGCACAATTTTGTTGATGATTTGTATGAACAAAAGCGGCTTACCCAAAAAAATACACGCGAATTGCTACCCTTCCGTTTTCAGAAATTGGTAGCGCCTGTGGAGTCAATTTTTGTATCGAAGGCGGTGACGCTAGCCGCAATCGAGTTATTTTTAACGCTTACGTAATTCCAGATAGCTTATTTCTGCACCGCATTAGTCGCCGGGTTGAAACTCAGATTGAGCATCAGATTGTCAATTTAATCAAACATAAAATAAGAAGATGAAAAAATGATACGAAAGAGTTTCTTCGCTCCGGTTGTATTATCCTTTCTCATTTGTCTCCTTTGGACCGTGCAGGCAGCCTGGGCTGGTGTGCTTGAGGATGTCATGTCAAAAAATAGCCAAGCTTTGGGGTGTGATTACAAGATACTATGCACAATCCATGATTGCTTGTATATTTATATATCCAGCAAATCAGTACTTTTGAATCTCTGAAAAAGGTGTGATATATTCGCATATCTGCAAAATTGCCAAAGTTTTTTTCTCAATAAATCACAGCTCGAAATTCGGTTTATTTTTTTGTTGAAACGCATTCTTCAAAAGCTAATTCTTATCTATCAAAAGGAGAAATTAAGCATGTCCGGTAAAAATGGGAATTTTTCAAGGCGAGACTTTATCAAAAGCGCTGGTGCAGCGGGCTTAGGATCGGCACTTATACCCTTAACCTCTTTGACACAGGCGCATGGAAGTTCCTCAAAAAAGATGCCTGAACAAATGATCGTGCCAAAGCGATCGTTTGGAAAAACAGGAGTGAATGTCTCTATCCTTTCACTGGGTGGTGTATTAAGGCTTTCTGACCAGCTAATATTCAGGCAGGCCCTTAAATTGGGTGTAACCTATTGGGATACGGCTGATTCTTATGGACGGGGAAAAAACGAAAAGGCAATCGGCAAATACTTTGCTAAGTTCCCAAACGACCGCAAGAAAGTGTTTCTGGTAACTAAAGCAGGTACTTCAGATCCGCGAAAATTAACCGAGAAATTAAATAAATCGCTTCAAAGAATGAATACATCGTATGTCGATATGTATTTTATTCATTATGTAAAGGATGTAAAAAAAGAATTGACAGATGAAGTCAAAACCTGGGCTGAAAAAGCCAAAGCTAAAGGAAAAATTCGCTTTTTTGGATTTAGCGCCCATAAAAATATGGAAAACAGTATGCTTGCGGGGGCTAAACTTGGATGGATCGATGGAATAATGATGAGTTATAATTACAGACTAATGGTAAGAAACAAAATGAAAAGAGCCGTTGATGCCTGCGTTAAGGCGGGAATAGGATTGACAGCGATGAAAACACAGGCTGCTTTCACGGCAAACTTTTATGCTTCGATCGGCTCTGAAACTGATGATGCCCTGAAAATGACCGAAAATTTTTTGAGAAAAGGCTACACGGCTGAACAGGCTAAACTTAAGGTGGTTTGGGAAAATCCAAATATTGCCTGCATCTGCTCAGCTATGCCGAACATGACCATTCTGCAGGCGAATGTTGCCGCGGCTTTGAACAAGAAAAACCTATCTGAGGGTGACAAGCAACGCTTGAAACAATATGCTCAACAAACTGCGCCCGGCTACTGCGCTGGCTGTGCAAACATTTGCGAATCAGCCGTCGATCTTGACATCCCGATTAGCGATATATTGCGCTATTCCATGTACAATCACGGCTATGGCGATCGAGATACAGCTTTAAAGTTATTTGATACGCTACCAACAGGTGTTAAGGCAAATATTCTAAAGGCCGACTATTCCAAAGCTGAAAAATATTGTCCCCAAAAAATTCAAATTGGTAAAGTTTTGAAAAAAACACATGCAGAATTAGTTTAAGCGGGAGTGTTTTGCGCACCCCAACAACCTGTGATACTCTCACCACAGGTTGATGTAAAACTGAGATATTGGCAATGCATCTGAAATATAGATACATCACATTTTACAACCTTTCTGTATATCATTGCAATTTACATGAGAAACAGAACTGTATAATCACTGCCTAAGATCTAAAAGATTTATTGAATCATTCGAGGTTTGATATATGAAAGTACTCATTATTTCAGCCGTTTTCCTTCCTTTGTCTCCCTCCTTTCTTGAATTTTCTCCTTCTGGAGCTGCTTATATTGCTGGTGCTGCGCGGAAAGCAGGCCATACTGTTGAAGTATTTGATTGTTATGTTGCCAGCAAATTAATTGATGAACTTAAAGAAAAGTTATCTGAATTTAGTCCAGATGTTATTGGTATTTCTATCATGTTCGTTACTGGCGATATCCTTGATGAAGAATCAGAATTTGGAACAAAATATTTTGATATGCGACCAGAGATAAGACGTATTGTAGATACCATTAAACAAAATACAAATGCCCACGTGGTATTGGGCGGCCCTGGATTCAATTACTATGGAAAAGAGTGGCTGGATTATCTGAACTTGGATTATGGATTAAGGGGTGAAGGCGAATACTCATTTCCGCTATATTTAAACAGAGTAGAAAAAAATGGAGATATATCCAGTGTGCCGGGATGTGTTTTCAGAAAAGCAGGTAAAATTAGCAAAGTACCCAGAAATAGGATTGCGGATTTTGATAACACAGCTTTCCCCGCTTTTGATCTGTTCGAATGGGAAAAATATAATGGTCAAAATATAGCCTATGCGTTGTACACGAAACGAGGCTGTGCCTTTCAGTGTACTTTTTGTCCCCATAGTTCTCTTGAAGGAAGTCGTTATCGCTTAAAATCCCCAAAACGAGTGATCAACGAAATCGAGCATGTAAAGAGAACGATAAATTCTGAGAATATTAATTTTTGCGATAACAGTTTTAATTGCCCAAAACCGCATGCAGAGGCAATTTGTGAAACGATCATCAATCAGCAACTCAGGGTCAAATGGAAGTCCGGCGCCATCAAACCGCTAAGCTTAACCAAAGACTTT
>JASFGZ010000306.1:0-6094 GCA_050123495.1 Desulfobacterales bacterium | reverse complement strand
TAAAACCAGTACCTCGGTAGTTTGGAGTAATATTCCGGCATGGGGTACTATCGACGAAACCGGCGTGAAGCAACAAACCCCGCAGCTAAGTTCGATCGTCGAGGAAGTTGTAAAGATGTCCAGCTGGACGATTGGCAACCCAATAGTTTTTATTATCGAAGGTTCTGGCAAAAGGGTTGCCAGATCCTATAACGGCAGTTCTGCAAAAGCCGCCGTGCTGCATGTGGAGTATGCTAGCAATGTCGTGGATGTTCCCGTGTCCGCCTATGATGACGATGCCGAAGAGTGGGCTAACGGCAACATGTTCCTGGACAGCCCCGATCTGGACATATTAAATGCCACCGACCGCGGAATGGGCCTGCGCTTTCAGAACGTTCAGGTGCCACAGGGGGTTCAGATTACCAGAGCCTACATCGAGATGGTGGCCAACAACGAGGGCCGGGCGACGCTAGACAACCCCGCCAGTATGGTCATCAATGGTGAAGCCACCGATGATGCCTGGGCTTTCTCTTACACGGTCAATGATATTAGCTCCCGGCCCCTGACCAACCAGACGGTCACCTGGGATCCGGTACCGGCCTGGGATTTGGATCAAACCTATCAGACACCGGACATCAGCGCCATTGTCCAGGAGATCGTCGGCCGGCCATTCTGGGCGAGCGGCAATGCCATGGCATTTATTTTTACCCATGGCACCGGCTGGCGCGTCGCCTACAGTTACGACACCGGTGCGGCGACCAACAAGCAAGCGGTTTTGCACATCGAATATTCTGATGACAACAACCCCTATATCACCACCGACACTAACAGCTTCGGCTCCTCCATATATGGGGGCCAGAACCCGCCGGCCGACAGCCTGACCATCACCAACACCGGCTCCGGCGCCATGAGCTACACGCTGTCTGATGATGCCGCCTGGCTCAGTCTGTCTTCGGCTTCCGGGAGCCTGGCGCCGAGCGGCTCGGATACCATTACCTTGACCTACAGCACCGCCAGCCTTGCCGCCGGCAGCTATACCGCCACGCTGACCATCACCGCAGCCGGTGCGCCCAACAGCCCGATGGAAATCACGGTCAGTGTGACGATCCTTGCCACGGAGGAAACTTTCAGCTGTGGGCATGTGCCGGTGTATGCCGAAAATCTGGTCAGCCCGGCCATCCTGGTTCTGCTGGATATCTCCGGCAGTATGAAGCGAAAGGTAGCCGTGGATCCGGGTATCGAAGATCCCCAGACACCCGATCTGAAGACCATCGTCCAGGAAATCGTCAACCGCTCGGGCTGGGTATCGGGCAATGCCATGGCTTTTATGTTCGAGGGTTCCGGCAGACGGACGGCCATATCCCGCAACCAGGACTCCGCCCTTGCACCCCTGCTGGAGGTGACATACAACAACGGCGGTAGCAATGTATATTTCAGCCGCCGTGTGACCGCTGGCTCGGATGATGCCGAAGAACCCATTGGTGGCACCACTGTAGATCCTTGGAACGGTGATCTGGAGTTTGTGAAAGACGGTGGCAATACCAATATCGTCGGTATCCGCTTTCAAAATGTCTACATCCCCAAGGGGGCGACCATCAAGTCGGCGAGCATCACGCTGGCTCCCGACGAAAAAGACACCACGCCCACCAATCTGACCATCTGGGGCGAGGACATGGACAACCCCCCGACGTATGCCAACGTGGATAATAACATTTCGGGCCGCACCAAGACCTCGGCTTCGGTGTCCTGGAACAACATTCCGGAGTGGGATAGCAGTACGCGCGAACCCAAAATCGACATTGCTAAATCCACCATCAACCATTTGATCCAGGACCGCGCCATTTCCTGGGGTTTCGGCAGCTGGGTGGGCGACCGCGAGCCCTATAACACTATTCCGGATTACACCATCATTCACGAGGGGTGCAAGCCCGCCGATGATGCCCACATCCAGGCCATCCAGGATGCCGTCAATACACTGACGCCGAATTCCAACACGCCCTTTGCCCCTTCGATCGAGGCCGCCCGCAAGTATTTTACCGGCGCCAAGCCCGAAGATGAGGATCTGGCCACCCCCGGTGACGTCTATGTCGATGCCGAGTGCCAGCCCAAATTTTTGATCAACATCACCGACGGCATTGGCAACCTGGAATCGACCACCGCCGGCGTCAACGCCAACACCGCGGCCCTGGCCGATTCAGAGGTCACCCCCATTGCGGTGGGTTTTGCGCTGCCCATCGATCAGGCCGAACAGATCTATGAAATGGCCAAGGTGGCCAATCAAAAGGGCGATGCGTCTCCGACCGACGACATCTGGGCCATGCACGAGGTAGTTGATGATGTCGCTCAGCCGTTTTTTGCCAACAGCAAGGTGGAGCTGGTCGATGCGTTGTATGACATCACCGAGAGCATCAAGGGTGCCGTATTCCACGGCTCTGCCCCTGCGCCCACCACCTCGGTTGATCTGGGCGATACGGTCATTGTGGCCCAGTTCGATGCCTCCCGCTGGGAGGGGGACGTGGACGCCGTGACCAAAGATGCCAACGGCCAGTGGGTAAACATCGTGTGGTCTGCCAGCGAAGTAATGCCGGCGAAGCGCAGCATCTGGACCATCGACCCCGCCGATGCGGCCGGCCAGAGCGTGATCGCTTACAAAGACAACACCCTGGCCAATGACAATTTTGACTGTTTTAGCACCAAACCCATCGGCGATATCATCAACTCCACACCGGTGGTGGTGGGGCATCCGCCCTTCTGGTATCCCTTTGATGGCTACACCGATTGGGCCCATACTACCAGCCGCGATACTATGGTCTATATCGGCGCCAACGACGGGTCTTTGCATGCCATTCGATTGCTTGACGGCATGGAACAATGGGCCTTCGTGCCCAAGAGCATGCACGCCAAACTCAATGAGGCCCAGGCCGATCCCCTGTTTGACCGCTGTTCCCTCCAGTACTGCCATCAGTATTATGTGGACGGCTCTCCCATTGTGGGGGATGTTTATGCCGATTTCGGTGGCGCCAGCAAAGAATGGCGCACTATTCTGGTCGGGGGCGAGCGCGAAGGCGGCCAGGCTTATTTTGCCCTGGATATCACCTCCGGCAAAAATTTTGACCATACTACCGATCCGACCACCTTCCTGTGGGAGTTTATCGACACCCAGTTGGGCCAGACTTGGTCCGACCCCAGCATTAATCGGGTTGCAGTCAAAAGCAGCACCGATAAGGACTGGAGCGTATTCTTCGGCTCAGGCTATATGCCCAATGCTATCGACCAGGCCAATAAGGAGGCTTACCTCTATGGGATTATGGCGAATGATGCCGGCGATCTCTGGAAAGACGCCGCCGGCAATTTCACAAATCGCATTAAGATTGCCCCTATGATCCTGATTTATAAAAATGCAAGCACCCCGTTTAATGTGGGGTCCGTGATCACCGGAGCGAGTTCCGGAGCGCAGGGAACCATCACCAAAGTTGATTCAGCTGCAAAGACCTTGTACCTTGAGGACGTCACCGGGACCTTTATCGTGGGAGAAGATTTAAAAGAAGGATCATACACCAATGACGGCGAAGTTGCCCAGGTTCTGTCATTTAAAAACGACGTCCTGTCTTCGCCTCTTGTGGTCGATCTGGAAGGTGATTACATTTCCGACCGCATCTACGTCGGCAATCTGTACGGCAACATGTACCGCGTCGATAACATCGGCAAAGATATGACGCCGGTGGTTTCGACGCTGTTCACCTATAACAATACATCGCCCAATGTAAATCCGATCCGCGCCAAAGCCGAAATGGCCTATACCTATACCCCTGGAGAAATATGGGTTTACTTCGGCTCCGGAATCTATGAGACTCAGACCGACAAAACCAGCTCCGAGCAGCAGTACTTCTTCGGTTTGAAAGACGGCTTGACACCGGCCGCTACTTACGAACCGGCGGACCTGGTAACCCTGCAGGCCAAATTCGACGTGGAAAATATCAGTGGTGAGAGCGTCACCTTCCGCTACATCGACGGAACCAATCCGCTCGCCCAGCCCTGGAAAATGCAGCTCTACGATGGCACCTTTCCCAACGGTCCAGCGGCGGTCGGAACCGAGCGGATCATCACCCAGCCTCTAGTGGTCGCCGGTGTGGTCTTTTTTACCACCTTTATCCCGGATGAAAACATCTGTGCCGGCAGCGGCGAAACCTGGGTTTTTGCCGTGGATTATCAAACCGGCTTGGCGGTCAATGTCCCGGTGTTCGATATCAACAACGACGGCAAGTGGGATAACAACGATAAGGTGGATACCGACGGAGATGGCATCAAGGACATGATCCCCGTCGGCATCCGCGTCGGACGCGGCCAGGGATCGCATCCGGTTCTGCATAAAGACACCCTGTTTATCACTGTAACCGGAGACGGCAATGACGGCGGCGGCAGCGGCAGCGATGATGAACAGTTCTTTGCCCGTAAAATTAATCTGCCCGAGAGAAAGGTCAGGGTCACGTCCTGGATGCAGAATTAAACCGGGCGTTCATGCAAACTTTCAACACCAACCCGTAATTTCCCCTGCGCCCCGCAGCGGGAAATTACGGCCCCTCCATTTAGGGGACGTTGTTGATTTTTTGCGTTATTTAATCTTCAAATAATTTTAGCTTCATATCGGATGCAATCCTTTCGCCTCTCAGCACCGCACGACTGACCGCTGAGTTACTCATTCTCAATCGACGCGCCACCGCTGCGCCAGGCAGTTTTAATTCATTAACGGCCCAGTAGCACAATACACTTCTTGCGTTTACGCGCTTGCGCTGCCTTGTTTTACTTAACAGCTCTTCAGGTTTCAGTTCAAATGTCTTCGCAACGCGATCTGCGATTTTATCAAAATCATATCCTTGCATTTGAATTCGATATCGGCGCTCCAGGCGCTCATTTTGCTCTTTTAAGACCGAATCCACAAAATCACTGTCTCCTAAAATTCTCTCATCGCCTTTAATGTATATGTTCTGTCGGCGGTAAGCTTTCAATGCCGCCCAACCCCCAGCCGTTCTTACCAGTCCGCCTCCGGTCAGGTCCGGCCGCCTGCCTTTTTTCACACCTTTTTCAACAAACTCCCGATAACGTTTACGGGCGGACAACACTCTTTTGCCAAATAATTTTAAAACATAATCGCTGTCTTGCCAGTCGTTCTTGATGTTGCCCATCAAAACGCCGTGACCGCAATAGCGATACCGATCCAATTGATACATGGAGCCAACCAGGCCGGCGCGTAGCGGATTGAGGTGAATGTAGCGCGCCAACTCCAACAGATAAGCGTCTTCCTGGCACAGAATGGATTTGTAGCGGTTTTGAAACAGATGGCCGCTGCGGTTGTGACGAAGGTTAAAGCTGACCGCATGCCCGGTAAGCAATCTGCGCATCACCGTTGCGATGGGTACATTGCCGGTTTTCAATAGCAGATGGAAATGGTTGTCGATCAATGCCCAACCGAAGCAAGGGGTTTGGGTTTCTGATATCACCCGGCCCAGCCGCACAACAAAGTTTTTCTTGTCCGCATCGTCGCTAAAGATTTTGCGACGCTCAAGGCCGCGGCAGATGATATGCTGCAACGCACCGGGCGCATCTATGCGGGCTTTTCGGGGCATGCAACACTCATAGCATAATCGCTCATTAAAGTAACGCAAAAATTCAACTACGTCCCTCTTTTTGTTACATTTGCTATTAAATCATTTAAAAGAACTATTAATTTTCTTAACAATTTTGGCTCCGGGAATATCGATGAATACGATTCGTAGATCAACCGATCCTCTCTCGATTTAACTCCTCAATTTTTTTCTCAAAATGCCGATAATTGTATCAGGAAATCCGGCTCTCTCTACTGATACAAATTGCTGATTCAAAGCCTTTGAATTCATTATAAAAATCAGACAACAGCTATTGTCAATTTGTGTCAATTGAAGAGGGCAAATTTTGTCTTTTTGGCGTCGCAATTTCGTTTGAATCTCATCGGATATGCAGCCGTTGCGGCCCTAATTTAAGAAATACCCGTGGCACAAATTTTGCAGTTAAGTAATTGAAATTTAATAAAATATTTTAAAAATTGCCCCATAAAATTCAATCGTTTGAATGACCGAGG
>JASFGZ010000305.1:0-6120 GCA_050123495.1 Desulfobacterales bacterium | reverse complement strand
AGAGTTTTACTTAACCAAAACGCATTAGGGGGGTCCACATGAGCGTCTGGGGCGCACAGTTTTCCAGGGCACGGGCCATTATGTAATCGTTGTTGTGTGGTTTTCGATTGCTGTTTTTGCCTCAAACAGCATCGATGACAGACCAAACCATAAAACAGAAATTATCATTATTCAAGCTCCGAACAGATGAGACTGAATTCATCTATCTTAGAAAATAAGAATCCGTTAACGGCTTTCAAGCCAAATTCGATAAGGATGCGGCGGCTGACCGATTTTCCTTTTCACTGGATTGATCTTTGCCGATCGATCGTTTAAAGTGAACGTGTCTGAATACCAACGGTTGCTGTATCGGGCTGTGGGGTGCGGAAAGATTTAGGCCGGCAGCAGCAAGTGCTTGAGAGGTGGGCCAATGAACGTTTTGATCATGTATTATTCCAAGGGCGGCAATACCCGCAAACTGGCAGAGGCTATCGCCGAGGGGGTTGGACAGGTCGATGGGGTTGAGGCCGTGCTGCGTTATACGCGGGAGGTGACCAAAGACGATTTCGTTGCCGCCGACGGGCTGATCGTCGGCTCGCCGGTCTACTTCGGAACGATGGCGGCCCAATTGAAAAAGGTTCTCGACGAGTTTGTTGGTGTTCGCAGAAAAATGGAAAACAAGGTCGGTGCTGCTTTCAGCACCTCGGGCGATGCCAGCGGCGGTAAGGAGACCACCATGATGTCCATCATCCAGGCGCTGCTGATCTATGGGATGATCATCGTGGGCGATCCCATGTCGGCTACGCAGGCCTATTAAATGCAAATGATTGTGTTGCAGATCTTTTTGAAATTTCCACAGATCGAAAAAGAGCAGCTGCATTAATAAATCGAATGAAAGGGTGGCTGTTCAAAACAATTGATGTTGAAAAATTTGAAAAGGAACACTCCTTATTTAAAAAATCTAAATTATTGCCATGCGCCCCCGGAACTAAATGGAAGGATATAAAAATTACCTTAATTGATAATGAAACTGTGAGAATCAAAACGCCCGAAGGCGAAGGCCTATTCACCTATCACAAACTAAATTTGGATGATAGCAGGATTGGCAATAAACCTTCAATGCTTTGGGAGCTGTTAAAAATTTTGGCTAAAAATTATGGTTTGATATCCTCGCGAAACATCGCCTATGATACTAAATTGTCTGATACTGCAAGGAGGTTAATTAAACATCTAAGTCAACTTTTTGGGATCCCGGATTCTATCTATTTGGGGCATTATAAAAAATACAAAGGCTATAACTAAAATATTTTTCAGCGATCAGACGAAAGCAATTCCCTCCAAATAGCACCTATCTCTCAAAGAAGAATTGGACTTCTAAAACGGAATTTCACATTTCCTCTAATCAATAGAGCGAAAAAAAAATTTAATTAGATTATAATAGGTTAGAACTATTACATATAATTTTTGCGTAATCATTGCGGAATTTCGCAATTAAGATTGACGATAAAATTTAATTCGTCGGATGGGATAAGAGTGGTATCCAATAATAGTCCTCACGTTTGATCTTTCCTTCTCCATATTCCGGGGACAGGACAAAGAGTGTGGTGAGGTCATCCTGAGAAAACTTGGCTCTCTGTTTGTCGGCTCTCTTTCTGCCGCCTTTCCTTCCTGAAGACCATCAAACGCATTAATCTCAGCATAGTGGCGCTTTATGGCCCACTTCCATAAGGCCGAAGCATACCCTAAATAATTGTCCTTTCTCACGGCTGACAGTTCGGTAGAATCAAGGTGTGCTTTATACTCTCTGCCTTTTTTATAATCCACAGAGAGAATAGGGAAGTCGTGACCCACAAAACTGAGAAGCTCATCTTGAAACTTCTGATACTCAGTGACAGTCCGGGGAGACCAGTTCTTTGACCGTTCCTTCCAGTATTCAGCGGCCACAATACTTAAAGCTGGACTTTCAGGTTCAAACACATTATTTTGAAATAACAACTTATCCTTATATGAATAATCGCCCACTGATTGCTGTCGTTCGACTTCGAGTATCTTTATGTGAGCCATCAGCACTTCCCCGGCCAGCTTCCTGTAATCCTCAGAGTCTTTCTCAATGTTAAGGCTGAAGTCCCTGATAATCACATCCACAAAAGGCTCAATGACACCGCACTCTCTTAAGGCCAAAGCTTCCTTATAGTCATGCTCGAATATCTCAAGGTCGCTTAGGTGGTCGGCCAGTCGTCTCCGGGTTAAAGGCTTTCCGGTTAGCTTCTCTCTTTCCATATCGGCCACAGTGGTCTCAATGATGTTACGAATGATCCTATTAATCTGGGGCTGGTTCAACGTCAGGGTCTCCTCTCTGACAGCCGTGAATAAGCCCTTAAGCTGTCCTGTGATTGATTGTGCTTTCCTTTCGGCCCGGTACAGGGAACGCTCCTTTAAGCTGTATCGGACTTCTCCTTTACCAACTAAAGCTCTCAGGTCTGCCGGTATCACTTGCCGGTAAATGCAGCCTGAGGGTCTCTGAATGACGTGACTCATGACAGGCTCCTTTCTTTACCAAAGCAAGTTTAGCAATTCAAGCAGACACTCAATGAACATCTCAGTTGCGATATCACCTTCCTGAAATAACGATAAGAAGTCTCTGAGTAACTCCCTCATGTGGACACCCCCTTTCTGTGAAAAATGGACACAATGTCCAAAAGGGAGTGCTAAGAGAAAAGAAAAGCCCTGCGGTGCTTAGAACCACAAGGCTTTATAAAGATGATGGTGCCGAAGGCCGGACTTGAACCGGCACGGGCGTAGCCCACTACCCCCTCAAGATAGCGTGTCTACCAAGTTCCACCACTTCGGCACATAGTATAAATATTCTGTCTGAATTTATACGATTTATTCTGTTTTCGCCGGATCTACCGGGGTCGTCGTTTGCGGGGCAGAGGTGTCACCCTGTGTTGGTGATGCCGGCTGTTCAATAGGTGCCGGTGTTGTTTCCATGATCGAATCCGAGGTTCGATGACTGGATAAATATGCAAGTGCCAGGGACGTGAGCATAAAAACAATGGCAGCTACGGTGGTTGCTTTACTTAAAAATGTTGAGGCGCCGGTGCTGCCAAACAGGGTTTGACTGCCGCCCCCACCAAATGCCGCACCCATATCGGCCCCTTTTCCGGTCTGGAGCAATACAATCATGATCAGGGCGACACAAACGCAAATATGAATAACGATCAATACTAGAGACATAATCTTTCTTAACCTTTAAAATACATCCAAGGCCCATGGGTTGAGCCCGTTACCCGTTAGCCCGTTGAGAAAATAAAATTGGAATTTTCTTAATCGGCTTAATCTCGCCATCGGCGGGACCAGCCAAAAGGGTGATCTGCTATTTTTAAGACCGCTTTTTGTTATGTTTTAAACTTTACAATCTTACTAAACGATTCGGCGCTCAGGCTCGCTCCGCCGACCAGAGCACCATCGATGTCCGGCATTGCCATTAAATTCGAGATATTACCCGGTTTAACACTGCCACCATACAATATTCTGATGGATTTGGAAAGATCATTTCCAAAACGTTTCTCAATCAGAGATCGGATAAACTGATGGACCTCCTGGGCCTGTTCGTCGGTGGCGGTTTTACCGGTTCCAATGGCCCACACCGGCTCATAGGCGATAATCAGCGTATCCAATTGGTCCGGAACCAGCCTTTCTAACCCCTCTTTAACCTGTTTGTCAAGTACGGATAAGGTTTGCTCGGCTTCCCGCTCCTGTTCGGTCTCACCCACACAAAATACCGGTTTCAGGCCGGTCTGAATCGCGGCATGGATTTTTTTGTTCACGTTTTCATCGGTTTCGCCGAAATATTGGCGGCGCTCAGAATGGCCGATGATACAATATTGACAGCCCACGGATTTGAGCATGGGGGCGGAAATCTCGCCCGTATATGCACCTTCATCTTCCCAATAAAGATTCTGGGCGCCCAGCGCCACCGGGCTACTTTTAATCACCCGGGCCACCGATTCAAGGGCCGCAAAGGTCGGGGCAATCATGATGTCGACGCCTGTGACCGCATTCACGCTTGCAACCAGATGCCCTGCAGTTTCGGCGGCTTCCGGCGGTGTTTTATACATTTTCCAGTTACCGGCAATCAGCGGCGTGCGATTTTCCATTATAATTTCCTTATTAAAAAACAGGTTTCAGGTTTCGGGTGTCAGGTAAAATTTGGTGCCAGGTTTCAGGTGTCGGGTGTCAGGATCGATAAAGCCGCAATCCCCACGGGGGTCAGATGCTGAATACTGATTGCTGACACCTGCCCCTTTATTTGACCTTATAGTTCCTGCCCCACCATGACTGCCAGATCCACCATACGATTTGAATAACCGGCCTCGTTATCGTACCAGGCGAGCACCTTTACCATATTATCGATCACATGGGTTGTCGGGGCATCCACGATTGAGGAAAATGCGGATCCATTAAAGTCGATGGATACCAGTGGCGCTTCGCTGTATCCCAGAATACCGGACAGGGACTCTTCTGAAGCCTTTTTCAAGGCCGAGTTCACATCTGAAACGGTGACACCGGTCTTCTCTATGGTCGCCACAAAATCCACCATCGAAACATTGGGGGTGGGGACCCGGATGGCAAGGCCGTTGAGCTTGCCTGACAATTCCGGTAATACCAGCGCCACGGCCTTTGCCGCACCGGTGGTGGTGGGAACCATGGACAGCGCGGCTGCTCTGGCGCGGCGCAAATCCTTGTGAGGATAGTCCAACAGGCGTTGATCCCCGGTGTAGGCATGGATGGTGGTCATTAATCCGTGTCTTAAGCCGAAATTCTCCAAGAGTACTTTGGCTACCGGTGCCAGACAATTGGTCGTACACGAGGCATTTGATATAATATGATGCTGTCGTGGATCATACTGACTCGAGTTTACCCCCATGACAATTGTTATATCGGGGTCGCCTGCCGGCGCGGATATGATGACTTTGCGCGCTCCGGCAGCCAGATGTTTGGACGCACTTTCGCGGTCACGGAACAGCCCGGTGCATTCCGCCGTAATATTTACGCCGAGCTCGCCCCATCCCAAATTTTCAGGCTCCCGAATTGACCGGATGGCAACGGATTTGCCATTTACATCCAGCCGGTCATCTTGAGCGCTGACATCTGCATCCAGTTGGCCGTGTACGGAATCATATTTGAGCAGATGAGCCATTGTGGCTGCGTTCATAAGATCGTTGATGGCAACGACTTCAACTTCAGGATTTTTCAAGGCCGCTCTGAAAACCAGGCGCCCGATCCTTCCAAAACCATTAATGCCAATCTTAACTGTCATAGTTTCACCTTTCGATTTTTTTCACTATCCGCGCATCGTTGAGATAGCTTCTGATAATTTTGAGTCATGTCGGTTAACGCCGTTTATTTCCTTTTAATAATCCACTAGCCAATGAGATACTTTTTTTGCCAAATGCTTCCAGCTTGACTGCTAATTTGGGGAGGTCCGCTTTTGCCCTGGTGTTGACGGCCTGGATCAAAATCGGAAGGTTTACCCCGGAGATCACCTCAATTTGTCCTTCCTCAAGAAACGAATAGCTTAAGTTGGAAGGTGTGCCCCCAAACATGTCTGTTAAGATAAGCACACCATCTTTTGATTTGACCTTTTTAATGCCGGCAGCAATTTTCCCACGCAGCACCTCGGCGCTCTCATTCAAATCAATAGAGACCGAAACCAGCGCTTCAGAACGTTTGCCGATAATAAATTCAGCGGCTTCAATTAAGGCATCCCCTAATTGACTATGGGTAACGATAACGATACCGATCATAATTTATCCTTAAAAAAATGCCTAAAATGAACGCGTACTGTAAGCATCACGCAAAGACGCAAAGACGCCAAGTGTTTTTAAATTTTTTTTTATCATTCTTCTTTGCGCGCTTAGCGGCTTTGCGTGAGTATTGAATAAAATGAATTATTTCCGCTTTTCAACTTTAGATCACCTATTTTTATGAGACAGCTTCAAGCTATGACGATTGACCAATATCACGATGAATAATTTCGACCTGCTCTGTTGTTTGTCGAATGTGGTCAAAAATAGTACGCGCGATGGTTACCGAGCGATGTCGCCCCCCCGTGCAACCGACGGCAACGGTCAAATA
>JASFGZ010000304.1:0-6123 GCA_050123495.1 Desulfobacterales bacterium | reverse complement strand
GGCTCCACCGGTTTTTCCAAATAAATCTCCGGCTCCGGTACTTCCGCATCGCCAAATTCGGTTAAAGCCTTCTGGGACCTTAGAAAAGACTTCTTGGCAATCTCTCCCAGCACAATTACTTTAATATCTCTTAAAGATTCGGCAGTCTTCAGCTCACGATATAAGCGCACGCCGCTTTGCCGTGGCATTAAAACATCGAGGATAACCAGATCCGGTTTTTCTGCTTTGATCATCCTCAGGCCGCTTTCGCCATCTTCGGCCTCCAACGTTGCATAGCCGTTTTCTTCCAAAATCGCTACACTAAAAAGCCGTACATCCGGATTGTCATCTACGACCAGGGCTTTTTTCGGCATCATGTATATCCTCCATAAAAAACAGGTTGGATCGCGAAGCCAATCTAATTAGAAGTGCCTAAAATGACTAAAATGAGCTAAAATGCCTAATATTATGGCGTCGCTCGCGCTCCATCTATTAATAAATCGATAGAATTCCTCAACTTTAATCATTTTAGTTCACTTGTTACTTTAGCGCACTCGCCGTTATAAGCACTTTTTATCGGTTTAAAAACGTTGCTATCCGGTATTAAATGCATTTTTGAGATAGTTTCGATTAGCTTATATAAAAAATACAAAGGTTACGATTACAAAAGTTGGCGCTAAAAATAAAAGCGCATATTTTAAAATATAACCAAAAAAACTCGGCATGGGAGTACCGGCTTCTTCGGAAATGGACCGAACCATAAAATTCGGCGCGTTACCGATGTAGCTGCAAGCGCCAAAAAAAACAGCACCGACAGAAATCGCTTTAAGATAAATGGCATTTTCGGTCATTAGCAAGGGGACTGCCTGGGTTTCGGGCATCCCGGCATAAAATGCTCCCAGGGCACTGTTAAAAAATGTAAGATACGTTGGGGCATTGTCGAGAAAACCCGATAGTGCGCCGGTTACCCAGAAATAATGCAAAGGTCGCGTGACGCCGCTTGTCAGAAATGCCAGGGCACCATGAGATCCTGCTTTTAAAATCAGCAAACAGGGAATCATCGTGATAAAAATTCCGATAAATAAATAGGCCACTTCAATGATGGGAAACCAGGTAAAATCATTGTCATCGCGCAATTCAATGGGCGTTGTTACCAGTGATCCGATCCCCATCAAAATCAGCAAGCCATCGCGAGTCCAGTCTTGAACAGTCCTGTGGACACCCAATGTATTGACTTCGCCCCAATCCACCATGCCGCTCATCAACACAGATCCGACAATCCCGGCTAAGAATAAAAAATTGTACACCCCTTCAAGTTTAAGGGGCTCTTTAACACCTTCTTCATCAGGAGCCCTCATCCCTTCTTTGCGATAGTAATAAGTATCGATTAAAAAGTAAATCACCAGGAGAATGCTAACAACCATCAGCATGTGGGGCAGGATGTTAAAGGTCCAGAAAAAAGAGACGCCATGTAAATAACCTAAGAAAAGCGGTGGATCTCCGAGTGGGGTCAGTGAACCGCCAACATTGGCAACTAAAAAAATAAAAAATACCACCATAAAGGTGCGGTTTTTACGGTAATTGTTGGCCCGCAAAAATGGGCGGATCATCAGCATCGCTGCGCCGGTGGTGCCCATCCATGAGGCCAGCAATGTACCGATGATAAGCATTGCCACATTCACCATCGGGGTTCCGCGCAACCGGCCACGCAATAAAATCCCGCCGGAAACCGTATACAAAGACCACAGCAGGATAATAAAAGGCACGTAGTCTGCGAGGATAATGTGAAGAATCTCGTACAGCGCAGCGCCTTTAAATACAATTAGAAACGGTATGCCTAAGGTTGCGGCCCAGAATCCGGAAATTTTTCCAAAATGATGATGCCAGAAATCAGGTAAAAAAAGCGGCAAAAGCGCGATAGAGAGAAGAATGCAGGCAAACGGTATACAGCTCCAGAGGGGGAGGATTTCACCGATAGTTGCATGTTGCGACCCCTGATGGGTGCCGGCTTTATTGTGGGGTGTTGAAGTCTCGTGAGGGTTTTTATGGACTTTCAGGTCATCAACCTGTGCAGAGGACTGAACACTCGATTTTTCGGGAGGTTTTGGTTGAGTTGCGGTCGCAGTATAAACCCAAAATCCGGCAAGAAAAAAGATCAACAACAGCAATTGGAATACCGCCTTCCTTTTTCTTACAATCTTCATTTAGCCCTTTCCCCGCTCTACAAGTCGAAATCACCGGTAGATTTGAATCGCAAGATTCAACAATTGCGAACAATCCAGGTTCGCCGTTGGCGCGCTCCTTGATAATATTCTATTGGAAATAATCCCACAGATTTTTTGCTAACTTAAACTTTTAAAAATATCAGAGTCCATCTTATTTTAAAACTGTTTTTAAATAAATATACCGGCCATCGTGATGCGGTATTTTCGCAAATAATCGACCGGATGGTAAGATAGTTTGGCTTTCCGAAGCCCTTCGTCATTTAAATCCTGTTCTCGGTTAACAAAGGTGTAACGGCTGGCGGAATTGGCTAAAAAATTCTGATTAATCGCCTGGTAAATCCCTTTGTAGGCTGTATCCCCTTTTTCAAAATGAATAAGCAATATGTCAGGAGTCAAGGCCTCTGAAATGGTATAGGCTGCCATTGAACCGTCAACGATTAGCGCACCGCCAAAAAGACCGGCCAACCGTCGCCATTCTTTTAGGATTTTAAAAATAGCGCGATTTTCAGACGAAAGAATATCGGACGATTCGCAATCCCGCCACGTGCACCAGTCCGTCTGCATCGCCATGGCCTGATCGACCATCTCAGCCCCGAAAGGCAGGTAGGTGAAATCGTATTTACGGCTAAATTGATTGAGCAGGTTCCTTTTTTTGTGATAGCGGTTGCCTTTCAACTCAATCAAATCCGTCACATTGTAAAGATAATCCCAGTTGCCTCTTTCTTCTTCAATATGTGTTTGCGGCTGCAGTCTTTCGCGCCAAAGATTTGCAAGCATCTCCGGAACGCGCGTGAAAACGAAACCGGCCCTTTGGTTCACCCTGAATCGGCTTTTCCAGTCGACCGTATCCCAGTGACCCACAGGCGCCCAAAGCAATTCGTCGGGCAAACTTTGGCGAATCCAGATCAAGTCCTCATCCCAGGCCCATCGAAGGCCGTATTCTTCCGACCAGGCCCACAGATTTAAAAAGCTATAATCAGATGCAATCTGGGGACACCGGGAAAGAATTTCCAGATAGTCTTCCTGTCTGTCAAGACTGATGGGTTCAAAGTCAAGTGTCATAAAGTTTCTCTGTTGTTCCATGTTACGGGTTGCGGGTCTCTTTCAGCTGTCTGGTGTCAGCCAGCTGAAAAAAGTTATATTTGTTTAATTGGTTTAATTCGTTGCATTGGTTCGGTTTAAGCCAACCAATTCAACCAATAAGACCACTCGAACAAGTCTTTGACCTCTACCCCTGGAACCCGGCGATCAACACCTCAGCTATTAATGGCTTTG
Source organism: Desulfobacterales bacterium (assembly GCA_050123495.1). Lineage (GTDB taxonomy): Bacteria > Desulfobacterota > Desulfobacteria > Desulfobacterales > JAHEIW01 > JAHEIW01. The sequence continues at coordinate 2,644 of JASFGZ010000304.1, read as the reverse complement.
ACGAAGTCCTTTCCGGCTGTATATGCTTCTTCAAGATATTCCGGATGTTTTAGAATATCTTCCTGAAAATCAAGCTGGCGGTATAAAAGCGCCTTCCATAGTTCCATGTCCAAAACATCGAAGAAATATTTCACACTCAGAAGCATTCCATCAAAAAGCTTTTTTCCTTTGGTGGCGCCGGCAGATATAAAAAGCCCTTTGCGTTTGACGGTCTGCTGATCCTCGGGGGTTTTATCCACCCAATATTTTTTAACCCACAGGGATTGGAACCGATCCATCAGGATTTTTGTATGGGAACTAACCGTATAAAAAAAGACCGGTGAGGCCAGAATAAGTCCTTGAGAAGCCAGAATTTTTTCTCGGACGATTTGGAAATCATCTTTGATAGCACATTCCCCGGCTTGCATACACCCGTAAATTTCAAGACAGGGAGAAATTTTTAAGTCGCGTAGCACAATTTCTTCGACTTCAGCTCCTGAATCCTGCGCCCCTTCGATGACTTTTTTTAACAGCGTGGCCGTATTGCCCTTTCGCCGGGGACTGCCGTATATGGCTACTATTTTCTTGCTCGTCACGTTTTTCCTCAACCAAAAAGACCATCCATTTAAATAATCTCACGCAAAGCCGCTAAGCCCGCAAAGAATTTTTATTTAAACAAAAAAAAGAACTCTTGGCGTCTTTGCGCCTTTGCGCGATCCTTATCATGTTCACCCCATCAGAATTCCAAAACCAGCCCGATCGGGCAATGATCGGAACCGTAAATGTTGTTGTCAATAAACGCCTCTTTAATCCAGCCTTTTTTGATAATATCTTCGGTCACAAAAAAGTAATCGATGCGCCACCCGATATTCCGATCCCTTGCTTTAAACCGATAGGTCCACCATGAGTATTTTGCGGTGTCCGGGAAAAAATGTCTGAAAGTGTCCACATAGCCGCTTCGGGTGATTCGATCCAACCAATCCCGTTCGATTCTTAAAAAACCGGATGTATTTTCATTGGCTTTTGGGTTTTTCAGATCAATCTCGTTGTGAGCCGTATTATAATCTCCTGTGATGATAAGGCTGCGTCCTTCATTCTTCAGGGAATCGGTATATTCGAAAAATTTTTCGTAAAAATCAAGCTTATATTCAAGTCTTTCATCGCTCATCTGGCCGTTTGGGAAGTAGACATTAAAAAAATTAAAATGATCGAACTCCAGCTCGATAATGCGGCCCTCTTGATCGAATTTGGAAATACCGAGTTCCGTGTTAACGCGTCTGGGTTTGATTCGGCTGAATGTGCCGACGCCGCTATAACCCTTTTTCACCGTGGCGTGGGACCAACTGGTTTCATAGCCTGTGATATGCTTCATTTCATCAGTTAGCTGATTTTCCTGAATCTTGGTCTCCTGAATGGCAAAAATATCCGCATCTAACTGATCGAAGGATGCAAAAAAATCCTTTTTAATCACGGCACGCAGCCCGTTTACGTTCCAGGAGATTAATTTGATCTTCTTTTTTTTGGTCGGCATATCTGAAATCCCTTCTACTATCAGTCGGGTCCTTTAACGTAATTTTTACACTATTATGGTAAAGATTCTTTCATCACGAAAACACGAAAATTAGAAAGCACGAAGATTTTTTTTATTTCGTGTTTTTATCCTTTCGTGCTTTCGTGGTTGATTTTAGTTACTTAAATTAAAAAGTGTCTATCTCATTCGCCCAGCAGACCTCTGACTTTTACCAGGCTTTCACCTTCCGCCAGTCCTTCCAGAATGGCTTTCAGCGAACGCAGGCATTCACGGACAATTGCGGTTTTGGGCCTTGACGAACGCAGCTGGGCATCAATGGTTTTTAAATCGGCCATCAACTCCGAAAGGCCATCAAAATCCAGGCCCAGATTACCGGCCTTGCTTTTAAGCTCACCGGTTGCCTGTTCCACCGCCTGGCAGCTTATTGGGTCCATAATGGGTTGACCGGTTAGCTTGTGGTGTGATTCGCCTGTCAGAGCGGCGCCTCCCATCAGGCTTTTAACTTCATCGGCGCCTTGTGTGCTAATTCCGATACCGCCGGAAAGCGTCCGAATCTCCACCAGCTGCAGGCCGATAAGCGTTTCCGCCACCCGGGAACTGGTATCCCGGTCCATGCCGAGATCCTTACCAATCTCATACATGGATACTTGCGCAGATGTATCCCCACGGGTTTGTTCGAACAGTTGAATCAAAAATTGCTGCCCGCCTTCATCCAGTTCGCTGCTGTTCATTGAATTAATCGCATCCTTTCAAGTAAAGCGTTTTGACAAAGTGAATAAATCGCACGCAAAGCCGCAAAGCTCGCAAAGGAAAAAATTTAAAATTACAACAAAAGCATCTTTGCGCCTTGGCGTCTTTGCGTGAGGCCTTCAGGATTTCAGTTTCTCATCAGATGCATTTTAAGAGACTACTGCTTGAATCGCCGATTTGACATCCGGATACTGAAATTCAAACCCGTAGCCTAAAAGCTTGTCGGGAATCGTTCGCTGGCTGTAGAGCAGGACGTTACCGAATTCTCCAAGCACCATTCGGATCATAAACGCCGGTGCGGGCATAACCGCCGGCCGGTGCAATACTTCACCCAGGGCTTTTGCGAGCTCGCGATTTCTCACCGGCTTTGGAGCACAAAAATTA
>JASFGZ010000303.1:0-6141 GCA_050123495.1 Desulfobacterales bacterium | reverse complement strand
CGATAAAAAAATCATTGCTTTCGTCTGTCACTGGTGCGCCCTGGGGGGTGTGGATATGGCCGGTGTCAGCCGGCTTCAGTATCCGTCCAACGCACGGCTTATCCGCGTGATGTGCTCGGCGCGGGTTTCAATGAAGATGATGCAACGGCCCTTTGAACTGGGTGCTGCCGGTGTGCTGGTGGCCGGATGTGAGTTTCCGACCTGCCATTATATCGAGGGCAATTATGCCGCCGAAAAACGACTGAAACGGGCCAAGCGAAAGCTGGCCAAGGCCGGACACGATCCGGAAAAACTCTGGAATATCTGGTGCTCGGCGGCCGATGGCCCCAAGTTTGCCAACACGATGCGTAATATGGCAAAGGAGTTGAAACTTGATTAATTAATTTGGTTGCCAATAATCTGAAAAGAAATCCGACGCACGAAGTACGCAATTCGAAAAAATTTCGAAATTTCAAAATTTTAAATTCTAAAACAAAAAAATGAAATGGAAACCTCCTGCGACAGGCAGAAATGCCGAGCCGCTTTTCCGTTTTGAACATTTGAGCATTCTAATTTGGAATTTGTTTCGAATTTCGAATTTCGATATTCGAATTTGTTAACGTTGAGGATGTTTACCGACCATGAGTGACAACTTAAAATTCGCAGAAAGATTCAACGACATCGAGATGTTCCGATATTGTGAGCAGTGCGGGCGCTGTAGTTCGGCCTGTCCGATTACCGGTGTCAATGAATTTAACATACGGCGGTTAGTGCGCCACGTCGAGCTTGATCTGATCGATGACATTGCCGGGTCGACCATGCCGTGGTTTTGTGCCGTCTGCGGCAGATGTGAAGATGCCTGCCCCAACGGCATAAAAATCATGGATATCACGCGCACGCTGCGGGCCATCGGACCTGAAAAACGGATACCGGAAAAGCCGCAGTGCACAGAAGCCTGTCCGGCCGGAATCGACGTGCCCGGGTACCTGCGGCACATTGCCGACAACAAACCGGATGAAGCCTGTAAATTGATCATCGAAAAAGCGCCGTTTCCCGGTATTTTGGGCAGAGTGTGCACGCACCCCTGCGAGACCGCCTGCAAAAGAGGCGAGGTCGGCGAATCCATTTCTATCTGTGCGGCCAAGCGCTATGCGGCCGATAAAGCCGGGAATTTTTCAGAATGGATGTCCAGTACCGCACCGGACACCGGGCACAAGGTCGCTGTGATCGGCGCAGGACCTGCCGGCCTCACGGCTGCTTTTTATCTGCGAAAAAAAGGCCATCAGGTGACAGTATTTGAAGCCCGGGAACGACCCGGCGGGATGATGCGCTATGGGATTCCCTTTTATCGGCTGCCGGAAGATATTCTGGAAAAAGAAATTCAATCTGTTTTGAGCCCGGGAATTGAACTCAGAACCAATCAAAAACTGGGTGTGGATTATGAAATCGATCAGCTCAAACAAGACGGATTTGAAGCTGTTTTTGTCGCCGTGGGGGCGCAATTAAGTCGCAGAATCGATCTGGAAGGATCGGAGCTGGATGATGTTCACTGGGGTGTTGAGTTTTTGGCTGACGTTACCGATGGCAAAAATATCGCTGTCAAAGACCGGGTCGTCGTCATCGGCGGCGGCAATGTAGCGGTTGACGTGGCGCTGACGGCTTTGCGTCTTGGTGCCAAAGAGGTAAAATTGGCCTGCCTGGAGAGCCGCCAAGAAATGCCGGCAAATCCGTGGGAAATCGAGCAGGCCCAAGAAGAAGGTGTGGAAATGCTGTATTCCTGGGGGCCCGATAAAATAACCCAGAATGCCGGCAATGTCACCGGAATTGAACTGGTGCGCTGCACCTCCGTGTTCGATGATGAAGGCAATTTCTGCCCCTATTTTGACGACACCAAAAAAAGCATTGAAGCCGATCAGGTGATCCTGGCCATCGGTCAGGCCAGCGAAACGGCATTTTGCCGGGATTTCTGTTTTCTGGATGATCAGGGGTCGCTGCCGGTTCATAATGGACTCATCACCATTGACAACACGACCCAGGCGACCGAGATGAAAGGGGTATTTGCGGGTGGCGATGCGGCCAATGGCCCGGCCACTGTAATCGAAGCCATTGCCGCCGGACGCAAGGCGGCAATTTCTATTGATACCTATCTTGGCGGGGATGGCACAATTGAATTGGGAATGCTGAATGCAGAATCTGGAAATGGTCAACCCGATTACGACGGAAAGCGCGAAAGCGGATTTGCAGAGCTGAAAAGGGTTGCAGTGCCATCCCTGCCACTTACCGAAAGGGGTTCCGGATTTTCCGAGGTTGAGCTGTGTTACAGCGATGAACAGATCAAAGCCGAAACCCACCGCTGCCTGCAGTGCGATCTGGAAATATGTCTGGCCCAAAAAAAGCGGGCTGAAGAGCTGGCTAAGTAATTGTGCCGCATTTCTTTGTTTCTCGAAGCGCGGCTATTACTCGGTATTTTTTTCCTTGGCGTAGAACTGAGCAAGACGCTCCCTTGCTTCGCTGAAATCGCCCAAGCTGGAATATGCATTGATGGTCTCGAGGCGGAGTGCGTCCCCTAAGGTGCGACCGACGACATCAAGAATCGTTTCTTTGGCGGATCGGATTGCCTGTTGGCTGTTCTCTATGATCATCGTTGCATAACGCTTGGCAGTTTCCATGAGATTTTCGTGTGAAACGACTTTGTTGACCAGCTGGAGTCGATATGCCTCTTCTGCCGTGACCTCGCGCCCCGTTAGCGAAAGGTCCAAAGCTGTGCTAAGCCCGGCGATTGCTACCAGTCTAACGATCCCACCGTCGCCTTGATGAAGTCCATAACGAACTTCGAATACGCCAAATTTTGCCTTTTCAGAAGCGATGCGTATGTCACAGGCAAGCGCCAGTTCGAAACCACCACCGATAGAATAGCCATTGATAGCAGCGATGATCGGCTTCGTTATTCGATGTTGTCCCCTGGTGATTCCACCCCCGATGCCGGTCGGAACATTTCGCCGAATGTCGAGCATATTCGCCTTTTCCCATTTTGGAATAAACGTCTTCAGGTCAGCCCCCGAGCAGAAGGCTTTCCCGGCTCCCGTAAGAATAGCGACATCCAAAGCGTCATCTTTGGCGAAATCATTCCAGACCGACCATAGTTCTTCGTTGATTTCGTCATCGAGAGCATTGAGAGCATCTGGACGGTTTAGTGTGACGTAGCCAATCCTGTTCCGCTTTTCATAGAGTACCTTTTCCATGTTAATACTCCTTGTGCTTTCAATATGATTAGTCCAAATGTGACCATGGTATAATCCCGAAGTCGGTTACGGATAAATATTCATTCCTAAATTCATACGATTTTGATCCTTCGGGGTTGCGGAAAACAGGGTAGCAGTTTTTATAGCCTTCATAACGCTCTTGCCACTGGTCACAGAGCAAATCGCTTTCAATCCAACTTTTGCCTTTATCTGTTTTCCCGCCATAGCCTCGCCAGGTCGCTTTCCCGTCTTTAGTGCGGTCGATGAATCCATCTGATGTGGGGACCTTATGGCCGAAGGCGATGTTTCGCAATTCTTCGCCGGTCAATCTGTTCTGCTCGTATATTTTGTAAAAGTCGAATTGCCTTGCCGGATACCCAGCCTTAAATAGCCCATCTTCAAATCTTTCGATGACAACCGGGTCCTTGAAAGGGAACTGGTAAATCGTGTATTGCAGCCGCTTTGTTTGTTCAACTACGTCCGCTACTTCTTTGGCCTCCTGGAAGCGACTCAGATGGGCATATGCAGCAATAAGCGGTAACAAATGCTGACCTGATGCGGGAATACGCTTGAGAGCCCTCTTCAAAAGACTCACCGCTTTTTCATATTGTCCCAGGCTAAAATGAGCGATACCGAGAAGATACAACGGGCCGGTTTGAAAACGAGGATCAAGCCGCATTGCCGTTTCGATATATTCAATACCCTTATTCGGGTTGCCGCTATAGACCAAAGCCTCAGCCATGGTGTAGTGACAGCTGGCATCGTTGGGATTCAGCGCAATGGCCCGCTCAGCCTCTTCAATGCCTTCTTTGAACTGACGCCTATTCAGTGCCATCGAAGAAGCAACTCGGTGAGAAAGGGAAGTCTGCATTTTTAAAGCTTTCTCGAGGTAATGACGCGCTAAAAGACGCCCTTCTTGAATAGAGGATAGACCCAGCATTTCCGCCCAATAGTGGGTATATGAACTTCCCCAGTACGTTAAGGCGAGTGCTGCGTAAGGTTGCCCGTAGTCCGGATCGAGTTCAACTGCCTTTTTAAAAAAGGGAATCGCTTCTCGGAAAGCTTCGGGTGTTGACCTGAGGTAATGGTCCCAACCTTGCAGGAAGACATCGTAAGCTTCGATGTTTTCCGTACCCTTTAATGCAATTTGTTTTTTTTCACTTGATGTCAATTTCACGGTCAAAGAGCCAATAATTTTCTGAGTGATCTTGTCCTGCAGATTAAAAACATCATCCATGATACCGGTATATCGCTCCGCCCAGATATGATGGCCGCTGATCGCATCGATGAGTTGAGCCGTTATCCGCACCTTGTTGTCAACTTTACGGACACTGCCCTCAAGCACATAACGAACACCGAGTTCCTCTGCCACCTGCTTTATTTTGACCGGTTTTCCTTTGTAAGCAAACGTCGAGTTACGAGCGATCACAAATATACCCGAGATTTTTGATAAATCCGTAATCAGGTCTTCTGCTATCCCATCACAAAAATATTCCTGCTGCGGATCATCACTCATATTGTCAAAAGGCAGCACGGCGATGGAGGGCTTGTCAGGCAATGGGAAGGCCATTCTATCTGTGGAAGCGGTTTCAACTGTGGGAGGAGCAGGGCGCAGGAAGAAGTCCCATATTGCCAGAGCCCCAACGCCGACAGCCAACAAAGCTGCCAGGGACAAAACCGCTTTGAGCCATTTCCTATGAATGGCCTTTTTGGCTTTGACGGCTCTATGAGCGGCAGCGCCCGGATAGGATAACAACCGGTACACTCGCACCGGCTTTGTGATGTTTTTTACCTCGTGTTCACCGGCATCCTCGAATTCTAAATCAAGCTTGTGCTCGATTTGCTCAAAAGCGGTTCCGGAGATGCAAATGCCACCCCCTTCGCATATGCTTTCCAAACGAGCAGCGATGTTAACCCCGTCTCCGTAGATACGACCGTCCTCCTCTACGACGTCTCCAAGGTTGACACCAATACGAAACACCATCTTGTTCTCGGGGGGTAACTCGGCATTTCTTTCAGCAAGCTCGCGCTGGATCTCCACAGCACATCGCACGGCATCCACCACACTGGCAAATTCAGCCAGCAGGTTATCTCCCGGAGAGTCCACCACGCGACCCCTGTAATTCTGAATGAGCGTTGCCATCACTTCCCGGTATGTGGTTAAGGTACGGATGGTCATCTCCTCATTTGCTCTCATGAGACGGCTGTATCCTTCCACATCAGCATTCAGGATGGCGGTTAGTTTACGTTTAAATTCTTCTGGCACTTTGGGGTTATTCCTCTCTTATGGTCTAAAAACTCAATAATTAATTGCAGCCAAGATATACGAATGGAGATGTCAGCACAGGCTCGATTTTACAAATGAAACAGGCTTCGGTTCAGGTGGGAGAAGAAATTTATAGATCTAATATAACCAGATACCACATTGTGCCAATCCGGGTCAAATCCTATTTCAGATCGACTTGCAGTTGAAATGTTTGGAGGCAAATCGATTTTTGCAATTATAGGAATTGCAGATTAATTGAGAATATAAAAGTTTTGCCAACTTCACAGACATCAAATAGATATCGCAAGATTTTTAGTAGGTTGATATATACGGAGTTGTTGGAGAGTACCAGATACATCAGGATTTATTCAAAATTCCATGATCCCAACATATTGTATGGTCTTATGAAAAAAAACCAGTTCAGACCCGAAAGTAATGCTGACGGATCAGTTACACAAGGTTCAGATTTGTTCAACAAAATCATGTCATACCGATTTTTTAACCCATCACCTACTTCCCCACCGGGCAGGCGGGCAGGATAGCTCACATCCCCTGCAATACTTGACGTAATAATTAGGTCGTTTATCGCCTTGCGGTTTCAATTTGACACCTTCTTCAAATTCATCGATCGCCTTCAGAACTTCTTGATGTTCT
>JASFGZ010000302.1:0-6146 GCA_050123495.1 Desulfobacterales bacterium | reverse complement strand
GATTCGGTTCCGCCCGAGCTCAGGTTTACTCTGAAATTGTGAGGATTGTACCGGCTGTAGGCTTCGACATAATCTCCTACGATGATAACCCGGATGTCCGTAAATTTCACCTGCAAAGGCTGCAGCACAAACGGATAGGAGGATTTAGAAAATGCCATAAAACTGTAAAGGGTTTCAATACTCTCCCAGCGCCGGATACCGTGGCCACAGTGCATGCTGTCCTGTTTGGTCACCACAGGCCCGATATTATGCTTATTGAAGGTGTTGACGGCTTCAATCAAATCCCTGCGTCGGGGGATTACCAGCGTATCGGGAAGCATCCAGTCTCTCAGTACAAAGGCCTGGGAAACTTTTGAACTGTTGAGGATCTGGGCGAGGGGCGAGGGCAGGCAGTCGATTCCGCGTTCGAGCATATCAATGAGCATCGTTTGCTTTAGATGCTTCATTGACAGATTGCCGATGAAGGCATCACCGGCGGATAAATCATGGTACAGGGCTCTTAGCTCCCGGGTACTTTTGACAATCATGGACTCACCTGCTGTTTTTGTGCTCCTCGATGCAAAGTTCGATGAGGCGATCAAGAAGCTGGCTGAAGCTGAATCCAGCAGTCTGAGCGGCTTGAGGCAACAGGCTGGTTGCCGTCATTCCCGGTATGGTGTTGGTTTCAAGGACATAGATTTCTCTGTCTTTCAAAATCATGTCGGTCCGGCTGTAACCTTTGCAGAAAAGGGCCTTGTGCGCGGCTTTGGCGTAAGCTTGGGCCTTTTGTGTCATTTCATCATCAATGCGTGCCGGACAGATTTCCTGCGTAACACCGGCTGTATATTTCGCTTCGTAATCAAAAAACTCATGCTCGTCATCCGGTATGATCTCAATAATCGGCAATGCCAGAAGTTCTTTGTTTCCGATCACCCCGCCTGTCAGCTCGATGCCCTGCACATAGGCTTCGATCAAAACGGTTGTATCATGGGAAAATGCTTTTTCTACGGCAGCTTCTAATGCATCCATTGCTTGAACGATGGTCATGCCGACACTCGAACCGGCTGCGTTTGGTTTGACCACCATCGGAAGCCCAAACTGTTTTTGCCAGGCTTCCGGATCCAGAGGATCGCTCTTTTGCAACGCCACATAGGGCGGAATCGGCAGCTCGGCTTTTTCATAAAGATGCTTGGAAGCGAGCTTGTTCATCGCAAGGGAACTGCCGAGAACGCCGGATCCCTGATAGGGGATGTCCAACAACTCAAGAAGTCCCTGAACGGTCCCATCTTCACCGTAAGGGCCGTGAAGAATAATTAAGGCCGCATCAACTCCGCTAGCATCATCCACTAGACGTGCCAAATCCGTTTTGGGGTCATAGCGAATGATATTGTATTTTTCTTTGTCCAGTGCCTCGTATACCTGATCTCCGCTGTTGAGGGAGACCTCCCGCTCCGAGGACACTCCGCCGGAAAGAAGTGCAATGGTCATTTTTTCCATAGCTACCGCCTTTGTCAGGGGTTCTATTTTTAGACAGGATCTACAGGATTGTCAGGATTTTTTATTCTTTCTCACTTCCCAGAAGGAAGTGAGAAAACCCAATCCGCTTTCAGCGGAAAATTAATTTAGTGATTATCATGTGCCTGCATATATTTTTGTATTGCCGGTTTAATTAACGATAAAGCGATGAGTTTGTCCACCTTCGCCAAAGGCGATTGTGTATTTTCAGTTTCATCCGGAAACTGAAAATGAAAAATAAAATCAAGTTAATCCTGTTAATCCTGTCTAATTGAAAAATAAGAAAGAATCCAATCATTAACTAAAATTATAAAACGATATAAAAGGCCGATTCAGGCTATTTCTCTTTGGCTCTTAAAGCAGATGATTCGAGCTTTTTTATCAATTTGTCCGAATATTTCTGGGGTTCTTCAAATTTGATCGAGATACTCCGTAAGGTATTAAGTTTCATGATCAGAAAATTGAGCTTCTTTAGTGTGTGGTATTTTTCAGTGGTATCGGTCAATCCGGCAAGAAGCTCTTCGGTCTGTTGAATCTCCTTTTTTATTTCGATTTCAGGTGGGAGGCAGTCCGCATTTTTTAATATTTTATAGGCCAGACGCAGTTCTTCGGCCACTGCTTGATCCTCTGCAAGGTTCAACGGTTCTCCGGCACCTTCAAGATTCTCAAATTCACCTTTTTTTTGCGCTCTGCGAATGCGTTCTTCAACGATTCTCGTAAAACCCGGTATCATATCACCCTTTGTCCCTTTGTCAGCCGAATCCGATGAATTGGCGATAAAGCCATTTTTGATGTCTAATATTTAACTTTATAGCATTTTTATAGATTTTATCAAACAAAATTGCACGCCCTGTCTGGCTGCTGATCTCTGGCTATTGGCTTCTTGCTGCTGCCTGATCCAGAGACAAGCAGCCAGGAGCCGGTAACCAGTTGCCGAAAGCGAAAAATGGGTTTGACCGCAGCTACTGCCATTTGATAATGAAACCTAAATTGAGCGTTTCAAATTTGGAAAAGAATATAACTCTGAAAGGAACAGCGAATGAAAAAAATTGCCTTTGCCGGAACCGATGGCAGAACCATGTTGTGCGCTCTGGTAGTCTCCACTGCCACCAGTGACATCTATAAAGATAGATTTCAAGGTGTCGTTGTTCGTGGTACCCCATCGATGCCCAAATTCGCAGAAACCATGAACTGGCCGATTGAGTTCATTCGAACCAAAGGCAATTCTTACGATGAATATGCAGAGGCAATCATCAACGCAATGAAAACTGACAGCATCGATTATGTCATCCCCATGCCGGAGGCGCTTTTATTTGACGGCCTGGTGGATGAGGTGGAAGCGGCCGGCTTCGGCGATCGTATTGTCGGCCTCAAAAAATCGGCTGCCTTTATTGAAGGGGACAAGATTAAATGCAAAGAGCTGTGCCGGGAAGCCGGCATCCCCGTGGCAGCATCCTGGGCCGAGGTGGATGCAAAAAATTATGCAACCCTCCTGCATACCTGTCTGGAGTATATTCAGCAGTTTGGGGGAGCAGTCCTAAAATATCCATACAGTGCAGGGGGCAAAGGCGCCCGGATTATTTTAAATTCATGGGAGATCAGAGAAGTATACGACACATTAATAAAAGATTATAAGCCTGATTATAAAAAAATGTACGGCGGAAAAGGGAAATGGCCCCTTTTAATCGAGTCTTTGATGTCCGGGGTGGAGATCAGTTTTACGATCCTGGTCGATAAAAACGGCAATTTCCAGATCCTGCCGACGGCGATGGATTATCCGGAACGATTTGAAGGCCCGGCCAGCAAAACGAACCCGATTACCGGCGGGATGGGCGCCATCTCACCCCATCCGATGGAAACCCCCGATCTGATTTCGTTAGCCGGAGAGCTCATTGCCAAACCCCTTATTGAGAAAATGCGGGAAAAAGGCTACCTGCGCCCCTGCATCCTGTATCCGGGTTGTTTTGTCTCGCTGGATAACGCCAAGCAGCCCACCAACATTCGGGTGTCTGAAATAAATATTCGGCCCGGTGAGCCTGAAGCCCAGCCCGTCGCCCGCCGTTTGAGAAACTTAGGGGTGCTCATCGAGGCCATGTTGGCGGGCAAACTCGATGAGGTAAAACCGGAAGTAAGAGACGACCAGCTGGCGCTCTGCGCCGGACTGGTGACCGGTCCCGGAGGCCCTGACGGTCAAAAAGGATATCCGTGGTCGTGTACCAAAGGCGAACCGGTTGAAATCGATTTTAACTATATCCGAAAAAAAGGCATCCAGGTTATCCCGTCAGCGATGACGTGCTCGACAGAAGATGCGAAATTTCAATCAGACGGCACCCGGGTCGCATGGATGAATGCAAATGTGAGAATCAAGCCCAATGACAGCCGTGGCGAAGTGGCAGAACGCTTTCGAAACAAACTCATTGCCGCTTTTGACAACGGTAAAATCCGGGTTATTCCCCGGGAAGACCCGCAAGGCAACCGTTTGGATCTGAGAAGGGATATAGGATATCACTACCTTAAAGAGGAAAAAATATTTCCCAATAAATAAAAAGCCCTTCAGGATTTCATCCATCATTGAAGGGCGTTTCCAACCGGGAACCCGCCTGTGACGAGCTCAGTCGAATCGTGACAAGCTGCCAGAAGCCAGAAAGTTGGTGGCGATGCAGGGAGTCGATAAGTAATTGTAACTACTTGATATAATTAGGAGTGACCCTTCGTAGGTTGCCCCTTTTTTGTATCATTTTGCACCCCATATGCACCCACTTGCATTGATTTGCAAAGTACCGATAACCCCGGTCATTTAGGCCGGGTTTTTTTGCCAAATTACTATATCTGTAATATGGGTGAAGTTTAGATATTCTCAATATATCACCAGTTTCCAGAATCCTCATTTTGGTTGACGAAAATCCATTAATTTGGGTATAAATCCATATAAAAAAATTCTAATTCTCTCTTCAAACTGATCCGAACCGATTTTCCATTTGCATAGTCGAATCCTCTTTCTCATCTGGTTTTTGCGTTTCCTCTGATATTCCACAATACTGAGTTCTTTAGTTTGAAACCTTAAAATTGGAGGTGCCAGCATGGCAGAAGAAGGTTTTAAGCGTAAACTCACCTCTATCCTCAGTGCCGATGCTGTTGGTTATAGCCGTCTAATGGCTGAAGATGAAACTTCCACCGTAAAGACTTTAGCCACCTACCGTGAAGTTATTGCATCTCTGATCAAACAGCATAGGGGTCGGGTTGTGGATTCTCCCGGAGATAACGTGCTTGCTGAGTTTTCCAGTGTGGTCGACGCCGTGCAATGTGCTGTTGCCGTGCAAAATGAAATTCAGACACGAAACGCAGAGTTGCCGGATAACCGCAGAATGGAGTTTCGCATTGGCGTAAACCTCGGAGACGTCATTGATGAAGAAGACCGTATCTACGGTGATGGGGTCAACATTGCGGCCCGGCTGGAGGCGATGGCAGATCCCGGGGGTATATGTGTTTCAAAGACGGCTTTTGATCAAATCGAGACTAAACTGCCACTGGGGTATGAATACTTGGGAGAACAGTCAGTTAAAAATATACCCAAGCCTGTAAGTGCTTATCGGGTCCTAATGAAGCCTGATGCTGCTGGCAAAGTGATTGGCGAGAAAAGGTTTTTGGGTAGATTTTCACGCAAGATGGCGATGGCTGCAATTATTGTTCTACTAATGGTTGCAGGGGGATTAATTAGCTGGAACATCTATCTTCAGCAATCAAAAAAAGTAGAGCCGGCCTCTGTTGAGAAGATGGCATTTCCGCTGCCTGACAAGCCTTCCATTGCGGTGCTGCCGCTTGAGAACCTAAGTGGTGATAAGGAACAGGATTATCTTGTTGATGGTCTAACCGAGAACATAATTGCTGCTCTTTCTAAAGTTCCAGAAATGTTTGTTATCGCCCGTAACTCAACTTTCACTTACAAAGGAAAAGCGGTTAAGGTGCAGCAGGTAGCGGAAGAATTGGGTGTACAATACGTGCTAGAAGGTAGCGTTCAAAAATCTGGTGATAAATTACGCGTAACAGTCCAGTTAGTTGACTCTCTGCAAGGTCATCATGTTTGGTCGGAGAAATATGACCGTAAAATAGATGATTTATTTTCTGTCCAAGATGACATCACTTTAAATATTGCGGTTGCAATGCAAGTTAAGCTGACAGAGGGCGAGCAGGCGAGAGTTCGCCACTTGACTAACAATCTGGAAGCATGGGGCTTAGCTGTAAAAGCACAAAATTTATTCGAAACCTATCGAAAAGAGAATAATTCAAAGGCACGAGAGCTTTTCAAAAGGGCTGTAGAACTTGACCCCGATTATGTGTATGCATGGTCATATTTAGGCTGGACCCATTGGATTGATGGTGTTTACTACAGTGCTCATTATGACCGCAAGGAACGCTTTGAACGTGCTGCTGAAATTGCCCTGAAGGCTTTAAGCATTGATAATAAATCTTCGGATGCAAATGCTTTACTTAGCGCCGTATACATGTCCCAGAAAAAGTATGATGAAGCAGCAGATGCCGGGAAAAGAACCGTTGACTTAGATCCCAATAGTTCAGAGAATCATGCGATTGTGGCAATCACGATGCAAAACGTGGGTGATTTTGAAACAGCAATAACATTGCTCAAGCAGGCG
>JASFGZ010000301.1:0-6198 GCA_050123495.1 Desulfobacterales bacterium | reverse complement strand
AATTCGAGAGATAGGAAATGAAATCATCCGAAAGGCAATGGCTACACCCTTCCTTTGCCTTTTTCGATGCATCACTATTTGACCTAACCTTAAGATCATGTCAAAATAATATATAAGCTATCTTAAAATTAGCGGCTTATCTTCGAAGATAGAGAAAAAAAGTTCCAAAGTCGCTGTAAAATTGAAAGTGCCTAAAGTGACTAAAATGAGTTAAAATGCCTAAAGTTATGGTTTCGCTGCGTTCTATCATTTATTTTAATATGATCAATCGACCCAGTCGTTCGACCCAGAGGCTCTCGAAGGGTAGAATTCCTCTTTGAGATAGAAAGGGGGGCTGGCTCAATTTCAGAAAAAATATTTTTAGGGATGCATTTATGAAAAAAATGATGATTTATTGTGTTTTTGCATTGATCTTCGGTGGCGTTTTACTCCTGGCGTGTTCGAATAATAAAGAAGCAGAATCAGAAATAGGACCTATTGACAGAATAACCGGTAAAGCCGCCAAAGAAATGGTGAACAGGATTCGGACGCCTATCAATAAAGCACGTTCGGTCAAAGATCAGCAAGAAGATAGAATAAATGATATGGATGAATCTTTAAAAGAAGAGAATCTATGATTTATCCGGCAGGGAATAAACGGGAGGTAAATAATCACTTTCCCGTTTGATTTCTTCTAGAATTTTTTCAACATCCGTTTCTCTCCACTCTCCACTCCTAGTATTTTTTTTGAGTCCTTCAAAATTTAAGCCAGAGGCAATCATACTCAAATTTGCACCGACCCTATGCATCGCCCGAACCACCTGAAAAATTTTTTTCTTTTGAGGATGATTCTGCCACGGGTGTCTTTTGCCGACAACGACAACATTTAATGAGTCATATTTTTTAGAAGCCCTTTTCGCCACGACCTTATCGACTTTATGGGCAATTTGTCTGAGGTCATTGGCGATTTCCTTCAGCTGGCGGGTGTGCATTTCTTGATTGTTACTAGATGGAGATCGGGCTTGATTTGAATGAGACAGATTAGCAATCGCCCTTTCAAGGATTTTGGCAACGGTTTCCCCTGTTAATGTTCTTTGTGTGTCCAGCAGGTTCTTTAATTCCGGAGACATCCTAATCGTAACGGACTTCATGCCTTCTGATCCATGTTTTTCTTTTTCTTTCATGCGCTTAACCTGGTTTTCAGTGATTATTTTTTGAGATAAGTTTAAAACGAACGATGGCGAATTCTTCATTACCCATATGGATATTATTGGGCGGTGTCAATACAAAATTGTCTGAAATATCAATCATTTATTTATTATCGGAACGAAAGTCTGATCTAAATTTATTAAATGAATAATTGATAGATTTTATTACTGGCATTCAATCATGCTGCAATCTAAAGATTAAAATGTTTGACATAGCATCTTTGGCTCGCTATATAGTTCTCAGAATATCATAGGGAATCTTATCCAGAATTATCCGGTAAGAAAACCATTTATGCATTACTTATACTAGGAGTTAAAATGCAGGACAATGGTGGAACCCGTTTAGGAAATGATCGGCGGAAATTTCGATATACGGATTACATTCCGGAAAAAAGATCGGGCAGGGACCGTAGAAAAGGATTTGATCGTAGAAGTCCGACACCACGAAGAAGAAGTTCCGAACGCAGGGTTAGTATAAATCAGCAAGCACGATACCCTATAGAGCGCATCGGCGTATTCAGAACACAATCTTAAAAAAGATGTTCACAATTTAGGCATGGCTATTTTGGCCCTGCCTTTTATTTTCGAAGCCGCTCTCGCGTTTCGTCCTTCTGGGCCAGTTCGGTCAGGCCGTCTTTTCCGAATTTCTTTATTTTTACGCCGCCGGACAGTTTCGGAAAATCTTCCATAATGCAAAGCTCATCCGGTAATTTATGCGGTGAAATTTTGTCTTTCAGAAATTCCCGAATCTCTTCCAGTGAGACCGTTTGCTGCGCGCTTGGAATGATACATACGCAGATGGATTCTCCCAATACCGGATTGGGTGTCGGCACCACGCATACTTGGTCAACCTTGGGATGGTCGACAAGTAACGACTCCAGCTCATAGGGGTAAATCTTATACCCTCCGCGATTAATCAAATCTTTGGTTCGGCCGTAAATCCTGAAATAGCCGTTTTTTTCTCTGGATGTCAGATCCCCCATGAAAAGCCAGCCGTCAATAATTTGTTTGCGAGTTTCATCGGGGTTTTGCCAATATCCCTTCATGACGTGCCATCCGCTTAGCGTTAATTCGCCGATCTCTCCATCCGGCAGTTCCTCATGGGTTTCATGATCAACGATTCGTACGCGTGTATCGGCGATCGGTCGGCCGATATATTTTTCGCGAATATCCAAAGGTGATGGATAGGGGCACATGATCGCCAAGCCCGGTCCGACTTCCGAGGCTCCCCAGAAAGAAGTTATATAGACGCCCATCTCTTTTTCCACCCGTGTTATCAGGCCTTCCGGTGCGACCATTCCGGCGATGAGGCCGGCCCTGAGAGAGCTGAGATCATAATCCGATCTATTTTTGTGATTGAGTTCAAGGATGTAATGCGGCGCTGCACCTAACTGCAGTGTAATTTTTTCGCGTTCTATAATTTGGAACGCTTTCTCGACCTCGAATTTATCCATCAGAACAACGGTGGATTGCAGCAGGATGGGTTGAATCAGAATCGCGCCACAACCATAGGAATGGCTCATCGGTAAAAAGGCGATAAAAATGTCATTCGAGGTTGCCTGTACACCTTGAGAATATTCCCATGCCCCGCGCACCGCGGCATAGTGACTGATCATGGCGCCTTTTGGCTTGCCGGTCGTACCGGAGGTATACAGCAGCATAGAGAGGTCTTCCTGGGAATCGATTGAAACAGCAGGAGGTGTCTTGCCGGCCCCCTGGTTAATTAATGCATTGAAAGAATACGCGACCTGGCTTTCACCGTTTCCGGCGACGATAATGGATTCCAGTTGAGGCAATTCCTTTTTAATTTTCAAAATATCATCGAGATAATTGTAACCTTCCCACTGGCTGAAAATAAATGCACCTTTGACTTCCGAATTTTTAAGCACGAATTTTGCCTCTTGCATTCGATAGATTGCGTTAATCCACACAGTGATAAGCCCTAACTTCTGCAGTGCATAAAACGCCACGACGAATTCAATGGAGTTTTTCATGTATATAGCGACCCGATCGCCCTTTTTAAATCCAATTTCGGCTAACCTGGCTGCCAGGGCATCGACCATGGAATTTAATTCTTTATAGGTTTTTCTCTGGTCTCCGTCCACTACGGCGGTTTTATCCGGAACTTGATTGGCAGCGATTTCTAAAACCTGTCCCACTGTCAGAGAATTAAAATTCTTCATTTTACCACCTCATTACTTTTCACCCTTCGGGCGAGCCGGAGGCTCCCATCCGCTGCGTTACCTGTCCGCCATTGCGCGCCGCTCGGGTGAGGCGGGCGGTTTAAGGGTTTGCAATAGTTTACTATGGCTGCGCCCTTAAGTGCCAACGCTTCGCGGGATGAAGCATCTAATTTAAAAATGCCTAGGGGCTCCGCTTGGATATGAAAGCCTCCGACTCGTGCAAAATTCAGTCAATAGTTAATTGAAAAATCCGAGCTACCAAGTAAGCCTATGCCAATATCATAAACGTGCACTTAAAGCATCTCTTTCTTTAACGTTGGCCGAGCGAAATCAGATTCTTGAGATTGCCCATCGGCAAAAAATACTCCAAATAGGGTAGGGCAGCACACATCCCCAGACAGATCGACGCGTAATCCCGGGCCCCCATCAGCGGATTTAGCCATATAATTTTGCTGCTCTTGCGGGAAAAACTTAGTTCCATTATTAAGCAGATTTTTTCAAGGTCAAGGGAATTCAAACTTAGGTGGGCTATCGCTGGTTACTGGCTGCTGGCCACTGGCGACTGGCTGCTGGTTCTGCTCACTTGTTACGTGCTGTCCGTCTCTGGTTCAGCCAGCAGCAAGACGCCAGTAGCAAGAAGCTAGAAGCCCAGCAATTTTCTCTATTTTGAATATCGAATATTGAACAAGGAATTTCGAATGATGAAGTTTTCTTTACCTTCGATATTCAGCATTCTATATTCGATATTCTGCAGTTCTCTGTTTTCTGACCTCTGAACTCTGGAGCCTAAGAATGCCCTGACACCCGCAACCTGACACCTAAAAAACTTACATGCCGCGCCGGTACTGCCCCCCCACATCATAAAGCGCCTGGGTGATTTGTCCGAGGCTGCAGACGCGCACGACATCCATTAGTTCATCAAATATGTTCTCGCCGGACAGAGCAACCTTTTGCAGGCGTTCCAGTGCTGCCGGCGCCTCTTTTTCATGCCGCTTTTTAAAATCGGCCAGACGCTTAAGTTGAGATTGTTTCTCTTCTTCGGTGGCCCGGGACAGTTCAACGCTCTCGCTGAGCTGATCCTGATCGGCATCCGGATCCCGGAAGGTGTTTACGCCAATGATCGGGAGGTCACCGGTATGTTTTAGAGTTTCCCAATACATCGATTCCTGCTGAATTTTACTGCGCTGGTAGCCCGTTTCCATGGCACCCAGGACACCGCCACGTTTGGTGATTTGATCAAATTCTTCTAATACCGCTTCTTCCACAAGATGGGTCAATTCTTCAAAGATAAAGCTTCCCTGGTTCATATTTTCATTTTTGGTTAATCCCCATTCACGGTTGATGATAAGCTGGATGGCCAAAGCGCGTCTGACCGATTCGGCACTCGGTGTGGTAATGGCCTCATCAAAAGCGTTGGTATGGAGGCTGTTGCAGTTGTCATAGATGGCACAAAGCGCTTGCAGCGTTGTGCGGATGTCATTAAATTGGATGTCCTGGCTGTGCAAGGACCGTCCGGATGTCTGGCAATGATATTTGAGCATCTGGGAACGAACCGATCCACCGTATAGGTGACGCATGGCGATGGCCCATATGCGCCGAGCAACTCTTCCAATAACCGTATATTCCGGATCCATTCCGTTTGAAAAGAAAAATGACAAATTCGGCGCGAAGCTTTCAAGGGGCATGCCGCGAGACAGATAATATTCAACATAAGTAAACCCGTTGGCCAGGGTTAGCGCCAGCTGGGTAATCGGATTGGCGCCGGCCTCGGCGATATGATACCCGGAGATAGATACGCTGTAGAAATTACGGACGTTGTTATCGATAAAGTATTGCTGGATATCCCCCATGACCTTCAGCGCAAATTCAATCGAAAAAATGCAGGTGTTTTGTCCCTGATCTTCCTTAAGGATGTCGGCCTGTATGGTGCCCCGCACATTGGAAAGTACGTCGGCGCGAATATTTTGATACTGCTCTTTGGAGGGTTCTTTTCCGTTCTCGGCTTTGAACTTGTCCACTTGCTGGTCAATGGCCGTATTAAAAAACATTGCCAGCATCATGGGCGCCGGTCCGTTTATGGTCATGGAAACCGAGGTGCTGGGGGCGCACAGTTCAAAACCATCGTATAAAACTTTGACATCATCGAGCGTGCAGATGTTGACGCCCGAGGTGCCGATTTTTCCATAAATATCCGGTCGCTTATCCGGATCACATCCGTACAGGGTGACGGAATCATAGGCGGTTGAAAGCCGTTTGGCTTCATAATCCGCCGATAACATTTTAAAGCGCCGATTCGTGCGGGAGGGATCGCCTTCGCCGGCAAACATGCGGGTCGGCTCTTCGTCTGCCCGCTTTAGCGGGAAGACGCCAGCCGTAAATGGAAATTTTCCGGAGACGTTTTCTTCCCTCATCCAGCGGTATATCTCAGCGGGATCTTTGAATTTGGGAAGGGCAATCTTGGGGATGCGGGTGTGAGATAATGATTCTGTGTATAGGGGTACCCTGATTTCGCGATTGCGAACCTTGTACACCAGCTCATCTTTATTGTAGGATGCCTTGATTTTTTCCCATTGCGCAATGGATTCCAATGTCTCTTTTTCCAGAGCCGCTTCGGCTTTTTTAATTTCATCTTTGAGCTTTGAAAGCAGCTCCGCAGAATCCTTTTTGTCATCACTTGCCCCGATGGTGGCATGCGTTTCTTTGAGGTGCCAGACTTTTCTAAGGTTTTGGGCTTGTTCGTCGGTTTGGCGGTGGTATTTTCTGACGGTATCCGCTATATCCGAAAGATAGCGGGTGCGTTCCGGGGGAATGATAATGGTTTTGGAAGA
>JASFGZ010000300.1:0-6210 GCA_050123495.1 Desulfobacterales bacterium | reverse complement strand
ATGGTCGCCACCATAAGATTCAAATTTATGTACACCGCAACCTGAGTGGGCTTTAGATGCGCCAGGGCGAATGTCCACAGAAAGTAACCAAGGGCGCCGCCGCAGATCCCTAAAAACAGAATGAGGCTGGCGGCCTGCAGGTCAATTTTTGTTAGCGCCTGAAATAGTCCTTCGACAAATGCAGCTGGGATTAACAAACATGCCCCGGTTAGCATTGCATAAGTCGTTACGGTTATAGCGTTATATTTTTTTAACATTTTCTGGGCCAGCACACCGTAAATGGCACCGCAAATGGCGGTCAGAAGCATCAGTAAATCCCCAACCAATGCCCAACTACCCCCTTGCCACGTCAACCCCCGTTCGGCAAGGACAACGGCCACCCCGCCAAGTGTGAGGATAATTCCGGCAACTTGGCGCAAGATCAGGTGTTCACTCTTTGCAATGCGAGCCAGCCCGGCACTCCAAAGCGGCACGGTTGCCAGCATAAGCGCACCGCGTGAAGCCTCGGTGTATTTGAGGCCCACGTTGAACGTTATCGGAAAGATCGTGAACAGAACTGCTCCGAGAAGGGTAAGGTAGGGTAAATCACTTAATTTGATGCGCAGCGAACCGGGTCTGAAAATGAGCAGGGAAATGAGTAAAATCACCCCCCCCTGGCCGAATCGGAGCAAAGCAAGACTCAGCGGGGGGATGCTTCCAACTGCCACCCGGGTGGCGACGACCGAGGCGCCAAAAAGAACCGCTGCGATAAAGGCTGCAGCGTTTCCAACAAAATTACGTTCGATCATGATGAAGAAGGCTTTCCATGCAGGAATGGTTTTAGGGCTGCATATATGGCAAAATTAATCGGCGTTGGGATCCCATGCTCGTTTCCAAGGCGAACGACCTTTCCATTCAAAACCTCCAGTTCCAGACGCCGGCCGGCGGCCAGGTCGTAATACATCGAGCCCCGCACCGATGGCTCCACGCTGCTGAAAATGTCCATGGATTGATCGACACAGCCCTCAGGCAAGTTCGCACCGCTCGCCCGTGCAACCGCTTCGACTTCTTGCATGGTGCCCCGCATCAGATTACGCGTTTCCTCACAGGCCAGAATTTCTCCCAAGGGCAGTCGTGTCAGGGCGGTAACTCCGTTTACCCCGCAGATCCCGAGGAATTTTTGCCACAGGGCAACCTGAATATCCGAATGAAGCTCGGCCGCGATGCCGGAATTTTGTAGCGTGCTCTGTAGAGCCTCAGTTCGCACACTTGTACCGCCTTGCATCTCTCCTAAAACAATTTTTCCGGGCCCCCCCGTCTGAGCAATGACCCCGGGGGACTCGATTGTTGAAGACACATACGAGACACAACCCACAACGTGTTCGGGTCCGATCAACGCTCCTATCTGTTGCTCGTTGTCGATGCCGTTTTGCACCGAAAGAACGACGGTTTCCGGTCCTATCAGAGGCCGGATCTGGTCCGTTGCGGCAGCATTATCGTAAGCCTTGACACAGAATAAGACAAGGTTGACCGGGCCCATATCCTGGGGTTTATCTGTGACTTTAGCGGGAATGTTAAAATCACCGGCCAAAACGGATTTTATTGCAAGACCGCTTTTGCGAATGGCTTCCAGATGCGCTCCGCGGGCAATAAAGGTTACCTCTTCACCGGCCCGGGCCAGGAGCCCTCCAAAGTAACCGCCGGTTCCCCCGGTCCCCATTACAGCTATGCGCATGACATACCTCCTTTCACTTCCAAACATAATTTGTTTTGCATCTTCGGTCTATTTTGCACCTCCTGCCATGATGCTGATTTCGTTGATTCGGGCGCTTTGAAGAATATCATGACCAGATCGCTGTCGGGCAGGGTCTTGACGCCATGTTTTTCACGCGCTTTTACGAGAATAAGGCTTGTCGGCTTTAAGGCTATTTCTTCACTATTGCTACTAATTAGTGGTATTAGGGTCAAGCAGAATCTACACAATTGACTGTTGAAAGGTTTTATGAAATGTTGTTTCAATCATAAATCAGCTTTAATGCGGGGATTACATTTCAATGGATGATAGAGCCACCAAATTAACTGCCCTTACGATTGCATCGTTAAGTTCTTTTATCACACCGTTTATGCTCTCTTCGATCAATATTGCACTGCCGGTGATTGGAAAAGAATTTGAAACCGATGCGGTATTATTAAGCTGGGTCGCCACCTCCTACCTGCTGGCTGCCGCTGTGGCCCTGGTGCCGTTTGGTAAGCTGGCAGATATTTCTGGCCGGAAGAAGATCTTCATGATCGGAATGGGCCTTTTTACCATCACCTCTTTTCTTTCTGCCATATCCGTATCGGTACCGATGTTGATCTTTTTTCGAATTTTTCAAGGGGCCAGCAGTGCGATGTGCTTTGCCACCAGCATGGCCATATTAGTGTCTGTGTATCCGCCCCAAGAACGGGGCAAAGTTCTGGGAATAGCAGTAGCGGCAGTTTACAGTGGGTTATCCTGTGGTCCATTTTTTGGGGGACTTATCATCCATCATTTTAGCTGGCGAAGTATTTTTTTGATCAATATCCCCTTTGGTATAGTGATTATCTTGTTGATCTTTTTTAAGTTAAAAGGCGAATGGACCGGGGCGGAGGGCGAAAAATTCGATTTGACCGGCTCCATCATTTATGCCACCGCTATTTTTGCTTTTATGTACGGTATTTCAATATTACCGACCACTCTGAGTATCATTTTAATTTTAACCGGTCTTGCCGGGTTTGTGGCGTTTGTTAAGTGGGAAACAGTCATAACCGCCCCGGTATTTGAGGTCCATCTGTTCATTAATAACCGTACGTTTGCATTTTCCTGTCTGGCGGCCTTAATCAATTACAGCGCCACATTTGCGGTGGCATTTTTGCTGAGTCTATATCTGCAATACATAAAAGGCCTAACGCCCCAGGGTGCCGGGACGGTACTGGTTTTTACGCCGGTCATGATGGCCGTCTTTTCTCCCTTTGCGGGCAGGCTTTCCGACAAAGTCGAACCACGCATAATCTCCTCCCTGGGGATGGGCCTCACCGCAGTGGGGTTGTTGTTTCTAATCTTGTTGGATAATCAAACGGTGCTGATGTATATTATTGCCTGTCTATTGGTACTCGGATTGGGCTTTGCTTTGTTCTCATCACCCAACATGAATGCGATTATGAGTTCGGTGGACAAACGCTTTTACGGAATTGCTTCAGCATCGGTGGGGACTATGCGGCTTCTGGGCCAGATGATGAGTATGGGAATTGTAACATTGATATTTTCTTTATTTATCGGCCGGGCCCAGATTACGCCGCAATATTATCCCATGTTGATGAAAAGCATAAAAGCGATGTTTATCATCTCTTCGTGCCTTTGCATCTGTGGAATTTTCTTTTCGCTATACCGCGGCCGGCTGAGGCCTGAAGAATAATTTAACCACAGAGTACACCGAGATCACAGAGTAAAAAAATAAAATTTTCTCTGTGTGCTCCGCGAACTCTGTGGTAAATAAGTATCTAAATTCCGAAATCCAAATTCCAAATTATAAAATCCAAAATCTTAAAAAGGAAATTCCGACTTCCGCATTCCCACTTCCGACTTCTTATCTATTCGACATTTCCTTTCAAACCGATCTCTTCGGCTACCTCGCGCATGCCCATGATGGTATCGGTGATCAGCTCACCAAGTTCAACACCTAACATCTCAGCGCCTTTTTCAATAATAGAGCGATCCACTCCGGCGGCGAACTGCTTTTGCTTCCATTTCTTTTTAACGGACTTGGCTTTCATATCCATTACGCTTTTAGACGGCCGCACCAGGGCTGAGGTAACCACCAGCCCGGTGAGCTCATCGATGGCATACAGAACCTTTTCCAGATCCGATACGGGTTTAACATCGGTGCAAATTCCCCAGCCGTGGCTGATCGCCGCGCGAATATACTCTTCGGGCCAGTCATTTTCTTTAAGAATTTCCTCGGTTTTTTTGCAGTGCTGATCCGGGAACTGCTCGTAGTCCAGGTCATGAATCAGGCCGATCACACCCCATTTTTCCTCGTCCTCACCCCGCTTGCGGGCGATGTAGCGCATGACGCCTTCCACCGCCATCGCATGTTTTATCAGGCTTTCGTTTTTGTTGTATTGCCTCAGAATCGCGAGTGCTTCCTCCCGGGTAGGCCTATCTGAGCTCATGTGCATCCCTCCTCATCAATAAATTCAATTTTAAAAGATCCATTATTCTACTATTCCAGGTGAGTCAAGCGCTATCGTTCATGGATAGATATTATCCTTTAAGCCCGTTACAAAAAAAGCCCCATCAGGATTTTATTTCCTCTTGATCCTTTTAACATGACCGGTTATTTTGGTTTCAAACCACTTCTAACCAACAGGCGAGGCTTCCCGGCAGAAAGGACACCAGGCTTGAAAACCACGCTGGATTCTTCTTTTCAGAAAATCCGTCTGATTGAACTTTATCTTCGCAATGTCGGCGCAAATCTATTCGGTTTCTTTATCATTGCCCTGCTTAATTTTTTCACCCCGCTTGAATTTTTTAAAATCCAGAGGGCTTTTATTTTAGCCGGTGGCTGGGTGGTGATCCTTTCTTTTTATCCCCTCGTGATTTGTATCGGAATTACGCTCCAGTATATCGTCCAGCGTCCGATTACGAAGGTGATAAACTACATGCGTCAGGGCTTGAAGATTGAAGCCGCTCTGGAGGAAAAGGCCCGATGCCGGATATTGAATTTGGCTGTTTTTATTGGCCTGGTCAACTTTGCCATGTGGATCGGTATAACCGCGCTGTTAGCGATGTTTTTCTTGATATTTCGAGATGTACCGCTGCGGTTCGGTTTTTTCGTGCAGTTCCGTGGGTTCATGGTCGGCTATATTGCCGCCATCATTTCATTTTATCTGGTGGAAGATTATAGCAGAAGGCGGCTGGTTCGGATACTGTTTCCCGAAGGCAAACTGGCAACGATGCCGGGAACCGTAAAATTTTCAATTCTGAGAAGAATCCGCATACTTTATGGCGTCGGCACGCTCGCGCCGATGCTTATTCTGGTCGGCACCCTTGCATTTATTTTATGGGAAATGGATGGGGTCAATATTTCCGCTGCTGATTTTGGCTGGGAGTTCCTTATTTTTTCAATTGTTCTGGGTGTTATATTTGTATTTGTGGGTGCCAGATTGAACGTTCTTTCCGGCAAATCGATTATTGAACCGATTGCCGATATGATGGTGCTGGTCCGCCGGGTGAGGAAAGGGCATTTCAAACAAAAAGTGCGGGTGGTTTCCAATGATGAGCTCGGTGTTCTGGGAGACGGTTTCAACGAGATGCTCGAAGGTCTGATCGAACGTGACCAGATTCGACAATCTCTGTATCTGGCCAAGGAAGTTCAGCAAACCCTTTTGCCCCAGAAGAGCCCCGAAGTCGAAGGCCTGGATATTGCGGCCACCATCGTTTACTGCGATGAGACCGGTGGGGATTATTATGATTTCCTCGACACCCGTGAAACGCTTCCCGGGGATTTCAGCGTGGTCATCGGGGATGTTTCCGGTCACGGTATTCCGTCTGCTTTGATGATGGCGACCGGCAGGGCTTTTCTCAGACAACGGTCATCATTGCCCGGCAATCTTGCAGATATTGTATCAGACGTTAACCGTCAGATGACCCGGGATTTCGGGGAAACAGGCAGTTTTATGACGCTGTTTTATCTGACGATTGACACTTCAGACATGTGTCTTTATTGGGTTCGTGCCGGCCATGATCCGGCTATTTTATATGATCCGGAAACAGATACCTTTGAAGAACTGCGCGGTGCGGGTGTGGCCTTAGGTGTAGATGCTGATGGGCACTTCGAACAATTTCAGAAACCGGGCCTGAAAAAAGGTCAGGTCATGGTGCTGGGATCAGACGGACTCTGGGAGGCCCGCAACCCTAAAGGGGAAATGTTCGGAAAGGATCCCATCTATCAAATCATTCGCCAGAACCCCAAGGCCCTTGCCCGGGAAATGCTCATATCCAGTTTTAATACGTTGAATGCCTTTCTGGGCGACCGTGCACCCGAAGATGATGTCACCTTGGTGGTGATAAAGATTACAAAGGCTTAAGCGCTAAAGGGAGTGGCGAAAGTTGAGGAATTCTGTCATTTTTTAATAAAAGATGGAGCGCAGCGACACCGCAAATTTAGGCACTCTAGCGCACTTTAGTCATTTTTTTATACGTGAGTCACT
>JASFGZ010000299.1:0-6233 GCA_050123495.1 Desulfobacterales bacterium | reverse complement strand
CTCCTCGGCGTCCAGCAATAATTAATTCCCCTTTGGTTTCCATCCTTTGAATGATATCGGCAATATTCTGTTGCGCGTCGGTCACTTCTTTCATCCGAACCGGGCCCATATCTTCGATCTCTTCTTTCAGCATCTCACCGGCGCGCTCAGACATATTTTTAAAGATTTTTTCCTTTACCTCCTCCGATGCTGCTTTGAGAGCGATGGCCAGTTCCATGGTCTCAATCTTGCGCAACAGCTTCTGAACGCCTCTGTCATCGACCAGCAGGATATCTTCAAAAACAAACATCTGTTGCTTTATTTGAGCCGCCATTTCCATGTCGGCCTCTTCCAGCTCGTTTAAGATCAACTCGCTTGAAATCTCATCGGTCTGGTTCAATATTTCGGCCAGTCGATTCACACCGCCGGTCACATTGGTAATCGAACTTCTCTTATTCTTTAAAATATCTTTTAAAATCTCATTTACCTCTTCAACAATTGCGGTTGTGACTTTATCCAATTTAACGACGCGCATGGCCACCTCTGTTTTGATCTCATCCGGCAGCCTGGCGAGCACCTCACTGGCAATCTCCGTTTTGAGATGGACCAGAATAATGGCAATTGTCTGGGGCTGCTCGTCTTTAATCAGATCGTAGATTTCATAAGGACTCAGGGAACGAATCGTTCCCAGACCGTTGGGTGTATTAAAGAGTTCATCGGATTCGGTATCACTGCCCCGGCGGTTCCCAGCGAGTGCCTTGCCCGATTTGTATTTACTGCGCCGAACGACATCGATAAATTCCTTGGCGATCTGTTCCACAACATCAGGCGAGATGGTCCGAATTTGAGACAAATGATCGTTGACGAGCGCTTTTTCGTTTTCGGAAAGCCGTCTGACCAAATTGTCTACATGGGGTCGGCCCAGAGCATACATCAAAATGGCGGCTTTTACGGGACCCGCTATTCTTTTAGGATCCATCTTATCCTTCTTTTAACCAGTCGCGCATCACACCGACAGAAGCTTCATTATCTTCGGAAATCAACTGAGATACTTGGTCTGCAAATGTCAATTGTTTGGGATCGGCGCCATCCTGACCTTCAATCTCACCAACTGTTTTCGGAAGCTGATACAAAAGTTCGGTGTCACCGGTTGTGTGCGCAGTTAGCCATTTTATCAGCGGCTTAACCACAAAGATAAATGATAAGAACAGGAACAGAATCAAAAAACCATATTTAAAATAGGGTTTATAATTTTTTAACCGATCCAGCCACACTTCAAGCGGGGTGCCACCGGCATCCTCCGTGATTTGAGTCGTTTCAAACGGGATATTGACAACTTCTACCTTGTCGCCTCTAGCGGCAACAAAATTTACGGCACTCTTAACAAGATTTTCGATTTTGGCCAGCTCCTCGGGAGATCTGGAAACATACGTCCAGGTCGGTTCACCGGCTTGTTGGGGGGTCGATCGATAGGTCCCGTCCACCAGTACCGCAACCGAGATGCGTTGCATCGCACCGACCGGTTCCAGAGTATGACTGGTCAGCTTTCCAATCTCGTAGTTAATGGTGCGATCCTGCTTGGCAAAGGTGGTATTGTCGTCGTTAACCTGGTTGGTCTCGGCCGGGTTGCTCCCGGGTAAATTCGATTGAATACCGGGAATTCCCTGGGGGATGACATCGGGCTTCTGGGCGGTTTCGTTAAACATTTGCTCGCTGCGAACAACCTGGTTTTCAGGAAAGAAGCGCTCTTCGGTCTGCTCATAGCGCTTAAAATCAAGGGCACAGGATACCCTTACAATGGCCTTGTTAGCGCCCAGGGCCTTTTCCAGCATCGTCAGCACCCGATTTTCCAGCTTGCGTTCGACTTTGGCCTGATAATCGAGTTGATCCGAGCTGAGGGTCGTCAGATTGGAATCATCTTTCTGTCCAGCCAGTAGCCGTCCGTTACTGTCGACCACGGTGACCTTTTCGGGATCCAGTCGCGATACACTCGAAGATACGAGATGCACGATCCCTTGAACCTGTTCCGGGTTCAACCATTGGCCGTGGCGCAGTTTCAGCACCACAGAGGCGGAAGCCGATTGTTCGTCTTTAACAAAAAGTGATTTTTCAGGCATCACGATATGCACCCGACTGCTGTCGACTTCGGCAAATCCATTGATGGTGCGTGCCAATTCGCCCTGAAGGGCGCGTTGATAGTTAACGTTTTGCGCAAACTCGCTCATGCCAAATTTGGCATTATCAAAAACCTCAAAGCCGATACTGCCGCCCTGGGGCAGCCCCTCGGATGCCAGGTCCATGCGGGTTTCGTAGATGTGCTCTTGGGGTATGAGAATAGCGCTCCCATTGGAAGAAATCCGATACGGAATTTTCTGATCTTTGAGTCGGTTTAAAATGATTCCGGCATCCTGTGAATCCAGGTTGGTGTATAAGGGATGGAACTCCGGTTGTGTGGCCCAGTTCATCAAAAAAACAAATCCTAAAATGGAGCCGACCGCTAAAATGAGAATAGCGATCCGCTTACCGACACTGATGTTTTTCAACAGGTTTTGGAGCTGCAGTAATATTTCACGAATGGGCATTCTCTATCTCTCTCTTTCAAGCTAGACGGGCATACGCATCACGGTTTCGTAAGCCGAAATAATTTTATTCCGAATTTGCATCAATAATTGAAATGCAACATCGGCTTTTTCCAGAGCAATCATGGTTTGATGAATATCTTTTTGCTTACCCGCGGCCAACTCGTTTATGGCCTCATCGGCGCTGAGTTTAAGATGGTTTACTTCATCAAGCGAACGCGCCAGCATTTTCCCAAACGACTCGGGTCCCTGGATTCCCTTTGGATCGGGGGTTGAGGTGGTGCTCGTTAGAGATTCCAGCCCGTTTTGAAAAGTAACTTGATCCATGATTATTGTCCTATCTCCAGTGCTTTGAGTGCCATTTCTTTGGCAGCTTTTATCGCGCTTACATTGGCCTCATAACTTCGGGTGGCCGAGATCATATTCACCATTTCTTCCATAACGTTTATGTTGGGCAGTGATACATATCCGTTTTCATCGGCTTCCGGATGGTGGGGATCATATTTTCTAATCGGCGAGCGCGAATCCTCTACAATACTAACGACGGCAACTTCCTTTAACATCTCTTTCTGCCTGTCGTGCAGCATTTTGCGAAATGAGGCCGCCGGTGCCTGGGCAGCAAAAACAGGATCCTTTCTTCGATAAGGTCCCCCGGCTTTCGTACGGGTCGTATTCACGTTGGCCAAATTGGCTGAGATCAGGTTCATACGCAGCCGTTGTGCTGACAGCCCCGAAGCGCTAATGTGCAATGCATTAAAAAAATCCATGCCTACTTACCTCCTCCTTGAATAACATTTTTAAGCCCTTGAAATTTACGCTTAATAATCTGAGCAGCAGTTCTATATAAGAGTGTGTTTTCAGCCAATTTTCCCATGGTCTTGTCAAGATCAACCGTATTGCCGTCTGCCCTTAAGTTTAGTGCCGGCGGATCCGCAGCCTTAAGCTTAACATTCGTTGAGGACGGATTGCGTCCATGGAGGTGGTCGGACTGTGTGCGCACCAGTTCAATGGGGTGAGCCGGTCTGCCGTTTTTCTTGAGTTCATCTTCCATAACAACTTCAAATGCTTTGTAATTCGGCGTATCGATATTGGCGATATTCGCTGTCAACACTTTGTGCCGCAGCGAACCCATATCCAGCGTCTTTTGAAGTGCTGAAATGGACCCCTCAAATAGGGATTGTGTTGGCACGATTCAAATTCTCCTGTGGTTTATTCGCCCGCAAAGCCGCGAAGCCCGCAAAGGAAAATGCTTTAAAAAATCTTAGCAGCTTTGCGTCTTTGCGTGAGGCCTGTTTGGAACCGTTTCGCCCGGTTCAGGTGATCGCTCCTAAAATTCAGCAAAATTCATACCAATTGACATCTGCGCTTCCCATCGGGTGTTTATTAAAATTTATCTCATAATTTCAATGTCTTTAACATAATTGCATCCATATATTTCGATCAAGGGATAGGCAAAAGCTACCTGTTTTGAGATTAAAACCGCCCCATCCGTCTTTCTCGAGTTTCTGTTTTGAAACAGCGCTGGGCCGCTAAACCCTATCCGCTCGATTGGGCCGCTTTTACCTGGGAACTCTCAAGCTCATCTTTATATTCCCTCAATTTATTTCGCAGCGTCCGGATGCTGATGCCCAATAATTCGGCGGCACGGGTTCGATTGTCATTGACCTCTTCGAGCGTTTTGTTGATCAACTGTTTTTCCATCTCCCTGACGGTCACCCCGGCCTTCATCGGAAAAGCCGGCCGGGATCGATCTTTTGAAGCGACAGAATCCAGAATCAGGTGTTCCGGCATCAATTTAGGCCCGCTGCCGATTAAAACCGCCCGTTCAATCGTATTTTCCAACTCTCTGATATTTCCCTTCCAATCGCAACTTTTAAGCTGGGTCATTGCAGCTTCGGATATTTGCGCCATCGGCTGACTATTCAAGGTGCTGTATTTTAACAAGAAATGTTCGGCCAGCAGGGGGATATCTTTCTTGCGCTCCCTTAAAGGGGGAATCGTAATCGGAACAACATTGATGCGATAATACAGGTCTTCCCGAAATTTGCCATTCGAGACGGCCTGTTTCAACTCCACATTGCTGATGGCAATCACCCGGGCTTGCATGGGAACCGGTCGACTCCCGCCGACCCGATCAATCTCTCTTTCCTGTAAAACACGCAGTAATTTAGCCTGCAACGGGGGTGTCATTTCGCTGATTTCATCCAACACCACCGTACCCTGTTTCGCCAACTCAAATTTCCCCATTTTTCGACTTACCGCCCCGGTAAAGGCCCCTTTTTCATGGCCGAAAAGCTCACTTTCGGCCAGGCTATCGGGCAAAGCCGCACAGTTAATGGCAACATAGGGTTCATCCTTATATCCACTGTGCGCATGGATGTAAGCTGCCAATAATTCCTTGCCGGTCCCGCTTTCACCCTGGATCAGGATGGTGGACCGACTAGAAGCTATGTTCCGGGCCAGTTTTAAAATATCCAGCAGCTTCGGATCCTGGGTCACCAGGGTCTTGGTGGTGGATTGGATTTCGGTGCTTGGCATCGAAGACCTGGGCTGTCCGTTAACATTTTGACTTTCAAGTACTTTTTTTACGGTGGTTTCCAGGGTTTCAAAGGAAAACGGCTTTAAAAGATAATCGGCGGCGCCTTCCTGCATGGCCTCAACAGCATTGTTGATGGACCCATAGGCGGTGATCATAATGACCGGAATCTGGGGTGATAATTTTTTCACCGCGCCCAGAACCTCCAATCCCGACATCTCCGGCATTTTCATATCGGTTATAACCATGCTAAAGGTGTCTTTTTTTAGTTTGACGAGCGCCTCGGTGCCGTTGGCAGCACTTTCAACTGTAAATCCCCCTCGATTTAAGGCATGCGAAAGAGCAGTTCTCATATCGGATTCGTCGTCAACAACCAATATTGGCGCAAGACTCATTTCTTAAAACTCCGATTTTGCCTATTCAGATTCAGTTTTCTTAGTGTTTAAGTTTAATGGCAATGTTACGATGCATTCCGTGCCATCACCTGCACAACTTGTAATATCAATGCTGCCGCCATGCATTTTGGTAATATTATGGACGATGGTCAGTCCCAGACCGGTGCCTTTATTTCTGGTGGTATAAAAAGGGTCGAAAATTTTGGATAGATCCGCTGTTGCTATCCCGCAACCGTTATCGCTCAATCGAATTTCAGCCCACTGCGTGCCGTCCTCCCGGATGGTTTTTCGGGTTGAAATTCTCAGCTTTCCGCCCTTGGACATGGCCTGAATGGCATTTAAGATCAAATTTAAAAAAACCTGTTTCAGCAGTTCCAGATCTCCGCGGATCGGCAGTGGTTGATCAGCCAACTCTGTTTCGACTTCGATGATGTTCTGCGCATCCAAAAGATGCCCAGCAAAAAATAAGGAATCCTTCAAGGCTTCATGGATATCGAGCACGTGTCGATCTGGCTGCTGGTCTGGCCGAATGAAAAGCAGTAAATTGGAGACGATATTATTTATGCTTTTCACCCCCGAAGAGATATGTTCGGCAAGTATCTTTAATTCTTCAAAATCCTTCAGATCATTTTTTAGCATCGTAGAAAAAAGCTCGATGCTGCCCAGTGGATTTCGAATCTCATGTGCGATCCTGACGGCCATCTCGCCCATAGCCGCTAAACGCCCCGTACGGTTTGCGTGTTC
>JASFGZ010000298.1:0-6245 GCA_050123495.1 Desulfobacterales bacterium | reverse complement strand
ATCCTGCTGATTGATGAAGCTCAAAATTTAAATCGAAACGTTTTGGAGCAACTCCGCTTGCTCTCGAATCTGGAAACAAATCGGGATAAACTTTTGCAGATTATCCTGGTCGGCCAACCCGAGCTGTCGGCAATACTTAATTCGTATGATCTCAGGCAGTTGGGACAGAGAATAACATTGAGTTATCAGTTGGGTCCGTTAACATTTAATGAATCCAAAGAATATATTCAATACCGCATCGGCATCGCTGCGAAAAAAACAGCAATTAAATTTGATCGATCTGCATATCGCCAAATTTATAAATATTCAAAGGGCATCCCTCGATTAATTAACATTGTTTGCGACCGGGCCCTTTTAACCGCATTTGTTTTAAATCAGGTCAAAATTACAGCCAGCATCACCAAAACATCGATTAAAGAACTTAGCAGCCGGGGACGGGCAAAAACCTACAGGCTCTCGAACAGCACATGGGTATTAATGAGCCTGTCCTTTTTAAGTATTCTGTTTCTCGGCGCCGTATTCTATCATCCCATCATCGAAAAGATAACCACCCTATTGCCCCCCCCTGCCGATCAGAAAGCCGAACAAATTTCCCAGACTGAAAAAATCGACTCCCGGCCTGAAATTTTGTCACAACAACAAGAATCGGCCGATCAAAGCAATTCGGTGGCAACCCCACGGATAGAAAACGGTTTGCCGACAACAACTTTGGCTGCTTACCTGATGAATATGGACGGACGAAGCTCTCGCCACCCTGCGCTATTGCATGCAATGAAACTGTGGAAAACAAACACGGAATTTGCACCCTATTTGAATGATATTGACGATGATCAAACCTATTTCCGTCTCTCTGCAAAATCCAGCGGTTTGTTCATCCACCGGATAGAAACGGATATCGCTTTCTTAAAAAGATTAAATTTACCCGCCATCCTTGAATTTTATCCTCCAGGAAGTCCAAACCCTGGATACCTCACCTTAAGTCGAATAAACGGCAACAAAATTGTTTTGCAGGGCAAGGATAAAACCGAATTGATTGTAACGAATCTGGAAGAATTGGAATTCTACTGGTCCGGAGTCGCCTATTTGCCCTGGAAAAACTTTCATTCCATCTGGGGCACAATACCGGTGCAAACTTACAAGGATTCGGTCATCACGTTGAAATTACTGCTGCAAGATCTTGGATTTAAGAATGTCGCAATTAATGAACAATATGATGATTTCACCCAAAAAGCGGTGGAGTCCATTCAAGCTAAATATGGTATTCCCGTTGATGGATATGTTGGCCCTCTTACAAAAATTATCCTATACCGGGAAAAGGATTCCTTTGAAATGCCTAATTTGACAAATTTAGGCAGAAAATAAGGCATATACCAAGCAGATGAGGGCGGGGGGTGAGGCGTCCCGAGGACCGTTCCACCCCAGTTGATCCGGGGTAAAGCTGCCTGACCAAAAGGATTTAATAAGTTTGAGTACGATCTTAAAGGCGTTAAAACAAGTTGATCAAACGGATCCACCGGAAGATATTCAGTCTTGGCCGTCGAAAATTGATACAAAAGAGACGGTAAAGGCCCGGGTGCAAAAAGTACGGCTCAACCGGAAGGTCTATCTGACAATTGTTTTGGCACTGATTATTGTGGCAGCCGGGGGGCTTGTCTACACCCAAAAAGACGTGCTGCGGACCATGTTATCTTCAGGCAGGACTTTAGAAAATGATAAGTTGACGTCATCCATTTCATCAGAAAACGCTCCGGTTCACCAGGCCAAAATTTCTCCGCCTTCATCCAAACAAACCGTAGGCTCCGCAAAAAAGGATTCTCCTCCAAACGTGGGAAATCAACGGGCTGGTTTGAAAAACGAGCCGAAGCAGACGGGGATCGATAAACCGTCGAGACAGTTACCGAAAATTCCTGTGCGGAAAAATATAATTAAAAGTCAAGATGTTACGACATCTGGCCAAACGCAGCCGCTACCCGGATCGGTGCCATCCAAATCTCGGATTACCCGATCTCAAACACCCGATCCGAAAAAAACTCTTCGAAACCAGGACCGCGCCTCGGTAACGTCACCAACGCAAAAAGCAAAACCACCGGTTAAACAGGTCTCAAGATCTTACCGGCGGCTGGATAAATCGAAATTGGAACTGCAAGCGATTGCCTGGTCAAGTAAAGCTGCTCAGCGGATTGCGGTTATCAACGGTCGTATCGTACGGGAAGGCGAATCGGTTGAAGGCTTTTCCGTCACCCAAATTCGCCAGGACGACATCATCGTTAATGATGGAACGGAATCGTGGCGACTCGAATTCGGATTAAAATAAAAGGCCCTAAAAACCGGGCTGCCTTTGGCATAGGGCGGTTCGGTTTTTTTGTTTCACCCGTAACAGAGATATAAAATGGGCTTCTCATCGAATTCTAATAACCATTAACCAATAACCAGTAACGCCCAATTGAGCGTTTATCGCGCAATTCGGCCATCTTTTACCATGGAGTTAAAAAAAGCATTACACTCCCGCCGGTCGATTTGTCTTTTGCTGATGATCGCTATCCTGGCGGGAATATTTTTTGAGTTTGCACCGTTGCAGTCTCTGGAGTACAGAGCATACGATCTGATGTCGCTTCTCAGACGAAAGACGGCCGGTATTCCGTTGGTAATTGTCGCTATTGATGACGTCAGCCTTGAGGGTATCGGGGACTGGCCTTGGCCACGCTCCTATATTGCGGATATTGTCAGCACGCTTTCCAAATACGGCACCCATACGCTGGGTGTTTCCATTTTGTTTCGTGAAAGGGATTTAAACACCGGGTTAGCCGAAATTGAAAAACTTAGAGAAACACTTCGCCAGAAACCACCGCTCGGCAAAAAGCAAACGCTGGATAAAATCGACCGGCTTCTGGCCCAAACAGAAGTCCGGTTAGATCATGACAGCCGTCTGATTACTGCCGTCAGAAGGGCCCGCAATGTGGTGTTGCCCCTGCAATTCGGGTTTTCTCGATCTGAAAGTACAACCCCCCCTGCCCTATCCGGCTGGCTTAGGATGAATTCTATCAAACTGGATGCGGATTCAGGCGTGATCGATCTGCCGTCTCAAAGGCCCCCTTTTTCATCCGGCATAATCGGTGACAAACCCATTGTCGCTGGGCAGATTCATCAACCCTATGCTGAGCTATCAACAAAATCAGGCGCTCTGGGGCACACAAACCTTATTGCCGATCAAGACAACATCATTCGCAATGTCCCGTTGTTGATACGATATCAGAATAGAGAATTTCCTTGTTTTGCCTTGCAGGTGGCAATGAAATATTTCGGTGCGCAGATACGCGACGCCCGCCCGGATGCTTCCGGCTTGCACATTAAGCAACACCACATTCCAACAGTCGGGCACCACCGGATGCTGATCGATTTTAGCGGACAAAACAGTAACATTCAAAAATTTTCGGCTGTGGACATATTGGAAGGAAAAGTTCCGGCGAACGTATTCCGGCGCAAAATTGTGTTGCTCGGGTTAACCGCCAAAGAATTCGCCCCGAGATTCAAAACACCCGGGCAAGGTCAATCTACCGGAATTGAGCTTGCCGCTAATGCCGTTGAAAACATTGTAAACCGCAACCATATTTCCAAACCCGCATGGTCCCTGGCACTGGAAGTCATGGTCCTTTTATATTTCGGCTTTTTTCTGCTGGTTGTCATCCCCAGGGTACAGCCCCGAATCGGTATGCTCATCCTCACCATATTTTTGGTGACATGGATCGGTGTGACGGCCTTGCTGTTTATGACCCAGGGATACTGGCTGCGAATTGTCACACCCATCCTTTTTGCTGCAATCGGTTTTGCGCTGACCGGGTATCAGCGCATATCCGATAGAAAAGAAGAGGAAAGCGTCGAATTAAACAAATCCCTGGGACTGGCTTTGCAGGGTCAGGGTATGCTCGATATGGCCTTTGATCGGTTTATGAAATGTCCGATCGAAAACAAATCCGTCAAAGAGCTGCTCTTTCATCTCGGGTTGGATTTCGAGCGAAAACGTATGTTTAACAAAGCCCTGGCGGTTTATAATCACATTTTAAAAGCGGGAACTTTCAAAGACATCGAACGCAGAATCAAAAATTTAAAACAGCTTGAAAGTACGCTCGTATTGCCTGCCGGCGCCAATAAAAAGGAAACGTCCTTATTTTTAGAGGATACGGCCACCAAACCGACTCTCGGACGCTATGAAATTATTAAAGAGCTGGGCCATGGTGCAATGGGTACCGTCTATCTGGGCAAAGATCCGAGTATCAATCGAGAGGTGGCCATTAAGACAATCAGTTATGCCGATGTGGAGCCCGGGCAACTCGTTGAGGTCAAAGACCAATTTTTCCGGGAAGCCGAAGCGGCCGGAAAGCTCACGCACCCGAACATCGTTACAATCTATGATGTCGGCGAAGACCATGATATGGCATACATCGCCATGGAACTGCTGATTGGAAAAGAGCTGACCCATTTCTGTCAGAAAGGAAAGTTGTTGCCTGTCCAACGGGCTCTCAGTGTGACCACCGCAGTGGCGCAAGCACTTGATTATGCGCATCTACAGGGTGTCGTCCACCGCGACATCAAACCGGCCAACATCATTCTATTGGAAAATGACCAGATAAAAGTCGCTGATTTCGGCATTGCGCGAATTATGGCTTCGTCAACCAAAACGCAAACCGGTGTAATTTTCGGCACGCCGAATTATATGTCACCGGAACAGGTGGCAGGCAAAAAAGTAGACGGTCGCTCGGATCTATTCTCACTCGGGGTTGTTTTATACGAGCTGTTGAGCGGGGACAAACCGTTCAAGGGCGACAGCATTACAACGCTGATGTATGCGATCACCAACAATAGCTACACACCGCTTCAAGAGGTTGCACCCGAAACACCGGAAGGTTGTGTGAAAATCGTCGATAAATTGCTCAAAAAAGGAGTGACCAAGCGATATAAGTCCGCCGCCGAGGTGGTTGCGCAAATCAAAAAATGCCAGGAAGAATTAAATAACCCCGGAAAAGGTACTGCAGCGGAACGTAAAAAGTGATAGAATAAAAGGGTTGGATACTTTGAGTAAAACTGTAAAATTAATCAGGAGGTCGGCACCATGCTAAAAATAGAGTTAAAGTTCAAAGACAAGGTTCTAAAACATTTTGAAACCGATAAAAGCGAAATCACCATTGGCAGAGCTTCGAAATGCGACATCCAAATTGATAATCTGGCAGTATCCAATGCGCATGCAAAAATTATCAGACACTCTGACCATTATACTATCGAAGACCTCAACAGCACCAACGGTACCTTCCGCAATAAAAAGCAGATAACCAAAGCGAGATTAAATCCCAATGATATCGTCACCATTGGAAAACATACGTTGGAAGTCAATTTGACAGATGAAACCCAAACACCGATTCAGGACCTGGCGGATAAAACTATAAAAGTATCTTCTTAAGTCATTGCCAAAGAGGTGATCTTATACGGTCGCTAAAAAATAAACCCAAAAGGAAGGAAATCCATAAAAGAACCAGTATCCAAGCGACAAGTGATTCTTTAAATCCATAATACAAATAGAGAAATCCTGTAGCGAAAATGAAAAATAAACCAATTATTAATAACCAAAAAACCATAACACACGCCTTGGCATTTATGAGTGATTATTTGCTCTTTAAAAATTCGTTGACGCGGGGTCGCTTAGCCCCTCTTCGTTGGTTGTGATATGAAAGCAATATCACAGGTATTTTTGAGATTCAAAAGTAATAATATGGCGGTATCTGGATTCATAACGGAGGCTTCAGCCGCGCAGACCATGCGTCGGCTGCTAGCGCATGCTATCTGAATACCCCTTAATTATTTCCTTTATCTTCAAAATGCACAAATTTCAATTACAAACCAAATATCATCCGATTGCTGATTATTGCGTATATCCGAACGTTACCTAAGAATAGATATCGTGTCATTGGCAATTGTCAAGTCACGTAAATCTTAAATCTAAATGCAGCAT
The DNA here is from genome assembly GCA_050123495.1 of Desulfobacterales bacterium. GTDB lineage: Bacteria > Desulfobacterota > Desulfobacteria > Desulfobacterales > JAHEIW01 > JAHEIW01. The sequence continues at coordinate 244 of JASFGZ010000298.1, read as the reverse complement.
GTTTTCCTAGTATAACCAAAATAAACTAGATTGAATTTTCGCAAAGACAGCCTTTCCTGCTAGTATATCCTTCCGACCAAATGCCAAATTTTATTTTCCTGGATTGTTTTCGGTTAGAAATCGGTTTCCGGCACTAGGTGGGTGTATTCCGGATGGAGAAAATTCACTTGACAACCTGCAGAATCTTTCTTGTAATTAGAATAGAACCCATCTCAAAAATAGATGAAAGCAAGTGCGCTAAAGT
>JASFGZ010000297.1:0-6271 GCA_050123495.1 Desulfobacterales bacterium | reverse complement strand
TCATTATGCCATCATGATTGTGGCGGTTATTATGCTGTCCGGAATTGCTCTGGAAGGTCTTAAAATCGCCTCTCACTCCGAATTTATGCGGATGGTTGATGAGTTTGCCGGCTTAGATGATGATGATGAAATTCAAGCGCTTGAAGCGGTCTGGGTAAGAGATTACGGCACGGTTTCACCCAATATCGAGGCACCCTTTGACGCGGACCTCATCGAGACCGGCATAGAGGTGCATGAAAGCAACTGCATGGATTGCCATGCATCTACAAAATGGGCGTTTAACGGTTTTGCCACCGCCAAACTCATCAAACCGATGGCATTATGGCTGGACGAAAAAGATGGGGTCACACTGCTGTGGTATATTCACATCATCGCCTGCTTTATCGGTCTGGCTTATCTTCCCTTCAGCAAGATGTTTCATTTGATTGCCACCCCCTTGAGCCTGATGACCAACCGGGTCATGGATCCGCACAAATCCTTACCGGCCAACATCCTCACGCGCCAAATCATGGAACTGGATGCCTGTACCCACTGTGGAAGCTGCAGCTTGAACTGTTCTGCGGCCATGGTGTTTGAGGCCATCGGTAATGAATACATATTGCCTTCCGAGAAAATGGTGCTGTTAAAAAGGCTGGCTTCCGGCAAAAAACTCAATGAGGCCCAGACGCGCGCCATCCAGGAAGGCGTCTATTTGTGCACCAATTGCGACCGCTGCACCGTGCGCTGTCCATCCGGAATCCAGCTAAAGGAATTGTGGTACAGTGTGCGCGAAGCACTACTGGAAAGCGGGCCGCCGCTGCCCCATGTTTTAACCCCCTATTCCTTTGCACGGGGATTAATCATTCAGGACTCCCTTTCGGCTGATATTTACGCCCATCCGATTGAAGATGCCCGGCAGGCAGTTTCCGGCCGATTTGCCGATTGGATGGATTCGGATACCCCTCTCTCGTTGGATGCTCAGAGCACCGAAGAATCTCAGCGGCCCATAAAAGACACCACCTTTACCCATTGTTTTGGCTGTCAGACCTGCACAACCGTGTGCCCGGTGGTCGGCAACTATGATGACCCCGAAGAGGTGCTTGGACTGCTGCCGCATCAAATCATGTGCAGCCTGGGCCTGGGATTAACCGAAATGGCAGCGGGTGCACGCATGAACTGGGATTGTTTGACCTGCTACCAATGCCAGGAAAACTGCCCGCAACAGGTCGAGGTGTGTGACGTTTTATATCGATTGAAAAATACGGCCGTAGCAGCCATCGAGCGATAACCGCTCGATGGCTGGTTATTGGTTATTTGTTATTGATTATTCGTTATTCGAAAAAATGGTAAAGTCGAAAAGCTTATTTAATCACGAAAACACGAAATCGGAAAAGCACGAAATTTTCTTTTAACCTTTCGCGTTTTCGTTATTTCGTGTTTTCGTGATTGTATTTTTCCGTTGGATTCCCCGATTACCGGGATTTCCGCTGAGCTTCAAATGCAAGGTTTAGATTAGGAAATAAACATGAAATTTGCTTTATTCCACGGCTGCAATATCCCGGCGCGCGTCGAACAATACGCGGATGCCACCGAAGCGGTCTTAACCCGGCTGGGAATCGAACTGGTTGAAATGACCCAATTTTGCTGTTGCGGGTATCCAGTGCGCAATACGGATCATCGCGCCTATGTTCTTTCGGCCGCTAAAAATTTAGCGGTGGCCGAAAGCAGCGGCCTTGATATGCTGGTGATGTGCAAGTGTTGTTACGGAAGCCTGAAAAAAGCCGAATATTTTTTAAATCAAGATCAGGACTTAAAAGCCGATATCAATCGTCTTCTGGCAAAAGAAAATCTGGAATATAACAATAAGGTCCAAGTCAAACACTTGCTTTCGGTTCTGTATCATGATGTAGGCCTTGATCGTTTAAAAGATAACATATCAATAACCTACAGCGGCTTGCAGATAGCCGTCAGCTACGGGTGCCATGCTTTGCGGCCAAGCAATGTGACGGATTTCGACGATCCTGTATCACCGAAAATCTTTGACGAACTGGTGGAGGCTACCGGTGCGTCCAGTGTGGAGTGGACCCATAAGTTAGATTGCTGCGGGGCCCCGCTAACCGGCATCAATGACCGGCTGGCAATGGATATGGCAATAAAAAAGATTAACAGTGCCCGGGACGCGGGTGCCCAATTTATCTGTACCGCGTGTCCCTATACCCAGCTTCAGCTCGACGGGGTTCAGGTGCGTCTGGCAGCTGATTCTAAAAACGGTCAACCGCTGGCACCCATTCTTTATCCGCAACTGCTGGGTTTAGGCATGGGCATTGATGAAAAAACCCTGGGTATCTCTAAAAATAAAATTAGCCTTTCCGATATTACATCATTCTTAACGGCGGAGTAATTATGTCAAAAACATCTACAGGCGCAGTCATGGTGGTGGGCGGCGGCATCGCCGGAATGCAGGCATCCCTGGATCTTGCCGATTCCGGTTACTATGTTTACCTGGTGGAAAGTTCAAGCTCTATCGGCGGCATGATGTCGCAGCTTGATAAAACCTTTCCAACCAATGACTGTGCGATGTGAATTATATCGCCCAAACTGGTCGAGGTCGGCCGGCACATCAACATTGAACTACTGACGCTCACCGAAGTGCAGAGCATTAGCGGTGAAGAGGGCAACTTTGAAGTCAAATTGACCCAAAAACCCCGCTACGTCGACATGGACAAGTGCATTGCCTGTAATGCCTGCGCAGAAAAATGCCCCAAGAAAGTTTCCAACGCCTATGACGGCGGTCTGAGCAAACGCAAGGCGATTTACGTGCAGTACCCTCAGGCGGTCCCCCTAAAATACACGATCGATGCCGACACCTGCATCTATTTCCTCAAGGGCAAATGCAAAGCCTGTGAAAAATTTTGTCCAACCGGCGCCATCAACTTTGAAGACCAGGGCAAAGACATATCCGTGAATGTCGGTGCTGTAGTTTTAGCCTCCGGCAGTGAAGCTTTTGATCCCCGCACCTATGACACGTTCGGCTATTCAAAATCAGCCAATATCGTCACCAGCCTGGAATTTGAAAGAATCCTATCGGCCTCCGGACCCTATGGCGGGCATCTGGTCAGACCTTCGGATAAAAAGGAGCCTGAAAAAATCGCCTGGCTGCAATGCGTGGGTTCCAGAGATACCCATCACGGCGCCCGAGGATATTGCTCCGCCGTCTGCTGCACCTATGCCATCAAGGAGGCTATTTTAGCTAAAGAGCACAGCACAAACGGCCTGGATACGGCGATTTTTTACATCGACATTCGAACGATCGGCAAAGACTTTGAATACTATTACAACCGCGCCAAAGAGGATCTGGGGGTTCGGTTTGTCAAATCGCGTATTACCCATGTTGAGCCCATGGGCGCAAGCGGCAAACATGTCATCCGCTATGTCGATGCAGCCGGCCATACCCAGGCTGAAGCGTTTGATATCGTTGTCCTGTCGGTGGGTCTGAGCGCTCCAGAGCGGGCCATCTCCCTTGCCAAAAAGCTGGAAATCGAGTTGAATCATTATCAGTTTGCAAAGACCGGGGATTTTGATCCGATCCAGAGCTCGCGACCCGGCATCTATGTTTGCGGCGCCCTCGATGAGCCGAAAGATATACCGACTGCGGTCATCGATGCCAGTGCGGCTGCCGGAAAAGTTGGAACCCGAATTGCGGATGCCCGGTGGACCCTGACGGAAACCAAAGAGCTGCCCCCGGAGATCGATATCAAAGGCGAGCCCCCGAGGATCGGTGTCTTTGTCTGCTGCTGCGGCACCAATATCGCCGGATTTGTGGATGTGCCTGCGGTGGTGGAGTATGCCAAAACCCTGCCGAACGTGGTCTATGCCGAGCAAAACATGTTCAGCTGCTCACAGGATACCCAGACCCAGATTTCGGCAACGATTAAAGAGCATCGTCTCAACCGGGTTGTGGTGGCCGCCTGTACGCCCAAGACCCACGAACCGCTTTTCCAGGAAACCCTGATCAACGGGGGGCTGAATAAATATCTTTTCGAGATGGCCAATATTCGCAACCAGTGTTCCTGGGTTCATAAAGACGACATGGATAAAGCCACCAAAAAATCCAAAGACCTGCTGCAGATGGCGGTGGCCAAAGTCGCGCTGCATGAACCCCTGGTGGAACCCAGAATGGTAATCAATCAGGCCGCCCTGGTCATCGGCGGCGGCGTTGCCGGCATGACCGCCGCCCAGACCCTGGCCGCACAGGGATATAAAACCTACCTGGTTGAAAAAAATGCGCAACTCGGGGGGCAGGCACTCAAGCTGAATGAAACCTGGCAGGCCGAACCCGTCGGTCCGTTTTTGGACAAATTGGTAAATGACGTTAAATCCGATGAAAACATCGAGATATTTTTAAACGCTAAAGTCGACAGCGTCGATGGATTTATCGGAAATTTTAAAACAACGATCCAGACCAACGGTGATGGCAAAGTTTTAGAACATGGTGTCACCCTGATCGCCTCCGGCGCCGAAGAGTTTAAACCCGATAATTATCTGTACGGTCACGATCAGCGGGTCCTCACCGGTTTAGAGCTCCAGAAGAAAATTCGAGACGGAAATGAGTTGGACGCCTGCCGAACGGCCGTATTTGTCCAATGTGTGGGTTCACGCATTCCCCAGCGCCCTTACTGCTCGAAAGTTTGCTGCACCCAGTCCATCAAAAGCGCCTTGAGCCTCAAAGCCAAAAACCCCGATAGGAATATTTTCATATTATATCGGAGTTTGCGGCCTTATGGTCTTAGAGAGGATCTTTATCGCGAAGCGCGCACCCAGGGAATCAAATTCATCCGCTATAACAGCGAAAAGGAAATCGGGGTCAGAGCTGCTGAAAATGGCCTGGAAATTACGTTTTTGGATCGGGTGCTCAGGCGGCAAATGGCCATAACCAGTGATCTTCTGGTTCTGGCCAGCGCGGTGGTGCCCGAAAAAAGCAACCCCCTGGCGCAAATGTACAAAGTGCCTCAAAATGACGATGGTTTTTTCGCCGAAGCACATGTCAAACTGCGGCCCAATGATTTTGCCACCGACGGTGTGTTCGTTTGCGGCCTGGCACATGCACCCAAACCGATCGAGGAATCCATTTCCCAGGCCCAGGCCGCCGCATCCAGGGCGGTGACGGTTTTATCGGCGCTGGAGATTTCGGTCAGCGGCACGGTGGCTATGGTGGATCCGAACTGCTGCAGCAGCTGCGGGGTTTGTGTGGAGATTTGTCCCTATTCAGCGCCAAAATTCAATGAAAATACCGGTAAGGCCGAAATCCAACCCACCCTGTGCAAGGGATGCGGGCTGTGTGTGGCCTCCTGCCGCTCCGGAGCCCTTCATCTGAAAGGCTTCGACACCGGTCAAATTATGGCCTTGATTCAAACATGTTTGTTTGAGGAGGCACCGGCCGAAACAACCTTCAGCTAAAACCCATCTTAAAAATGCGTCCAAGGGCCCAGGGCTGCGTTGTCCCATGAATTGAAATACTCACGGCGTGTACGCTCCGTTTTCAATTCACGCGCCGCCTTGATGCATATATTAATTTCTAAGATTAGATATGTATTCCCGCGTCAGCGGGGCCATGAACCCTGATCCACATTTCTGGGATGGGTTCACCTATTGTGTTACTCCGTTTCGGCCGAAGGATCACGTTCAGGGGGAACGATCAGAGCTGGATAAATGGATTCCTCCGCGATCTTCTGAGGGGTGCTTCCAAGCCATTTTTCAACCCAGGCTGATTTTGTGGAAGAGCCCAAAACAATCAGGGTTGTCTGACAGTCTTTGGCTGCATTTTCAATTTCCTCGTCCGGATCGCCGACATAAACATGCTTTCTGGCCTTGATGCCGGCAGCCTCAAAACCCTCGCATATTTTTTCCAGTTTATTGCGGGCTTGTTTGCGCGTTTTTGGAATGGCCGTTGCAGAAGCGCCATTTAAATCCTCCTCACTGACAACGTGTACCAGATTGATTTCTTCCACAACGTCTTTTAAGGCTTTAATATATTCGACCGCCCGTAAACTGCTGGGAGACCAGTCAATTGCCAGAAGGGGCCGGTCAAACGGTTCTTCTACTGAGATGGCTGTCTCCGAAAGGTGCTTGTATACCAGCACCGGTATCCAAGCCCTGCGAAGCAGCTCGATAACATCCGAACCCGAATACAGGTGTTCCAGAACACCCTTGTGCGAGCGCCCGATGACAATCAGATCGGCATCCTCCTTCTGGGTGGCTTTGATCACCTCAGGCACCAGGCCGCCGACCACGA
>JASFGZ010000296.1:0-6275 GCA_050123495.1 Desulfobacterales bacterium | reverse complement strand
ATGCATTCATCAACCCCGATACTATCCTGCCCGAAGGCAACGCTGCCACCCATATACCTGCCGCTCCATACGGTTGCTACAAATGCAAAGGTGATGAAAGATGGTGTGTGCTAGCTGTTTTTAGCGAAGATGAATGGCAAAACCTGTGTAATCTGCTTGGAAATCCATCGCGCGCGGCAGAAGAAAGATTTTGTTCTTTATCAAATCGCAGAAAAAACATGTCAGAACTGGATAAATGGCTTGCAGACTGGATGGCAAACCGCAATGTCGAAGAGGCGGTTGAACTTCTTCAGGGCGCAGGTATTCCCGCAGGCATTGTCCAGAATGCCGGGGATTTAGCTGGAGACCCGCATCTGCATGCACGAAATTTTTTTAGGGAATTGAAAGGGCCTGATGGCGATGACACCCAGGCCGATACCTCACCGATTAAGTTTGCCGGTGCTAAAAATGGGCCATGGAAGGCGGCGCCATCATTGGGTGGGGATAACAATTATGTCTATGGGAAATTGCTCGGTCTAACAGAGGCACAAATAAACCGTTATATTGAAAGGGGCATTATCGGTTAACTCGTCCTTCACATACTTGAAGCTGTCTCAAAAATGTGGATCAGGGTCGAGGGCGCCCGCAAATTACGGGATTTCGCAACAGATCTTAATATCTCAAGGTGCTCAAAAGGTACAGAGCGGCGCAAAAAGCGTGTTTCCGAGCATACACGGTAGTCTGGGAGCATTTTGAATCGGTTTGTTGAACGCCTTAATATTCATAAAAACAGATGTGAAATCCCGCCGACATCGGCGGGGGCAACACCGCCATGGACACTTAGACCCGTTTTTGAGATGGGTTCTAATTTCCTTCACTGTAACCCTTTTCATATTATTTTTCATCCAAGATTCAGGTAGTAAGATACGCCCATGAAGCAAAAGTCTGAAAATCAGATTGCGCTAGCGCCCGAAAACACAAGATCATGGGTTGGTGTCGGGTTGCTATTGCTGTCGGCACTTGGTTTTACGATCTCCATGTTATTTGCCAATATGGCTTATAAGGGTGGAATCGATGTGCACACCACCAACGCCGCGCGTTATTTAGCAGCGATCGTGCTTTTGTTTCTTTTTCAAAAGATTCGCGGCAAAAAATTAGGATTGCCGCCCCGGGAGCGTTATACCAGCCTGGCTTTGGGTGTTTCGGTTTTTATGATGGGGCTGGGATATTTAGGGGCCACTCAATATATCCCGGTAAGTTTGGCATGTTTGCTTTTTTACACTTTTCCGGTTTTTGTATCCGTGATTGCCAGATTTACCGAAAATGAACCGATCACTGCCGTACGTCTGGTTGCGATTATTATTGCCTTTATCGGACTCGGGTTGGCCCTGGAAGTTCATAGTTTAACCAACCTTAACTGGCCGGGCGTTGCCTTTGGTTTCCTATCATCCTTCGGATGCACGACATTTGTTATCGTCAGCAGCCTCTCGATGCGAACCGCTGATCCCCAGGCGATTAACTTCCACTGTCTTGCTGCGGGTACGGTCTTTTTTGCTGTATTTCTATTTTTCACCGGCGTCCCGACGGGTATGATACCCTGTTCGGTGTTGTCGAAGCTGGGTGTTTCGAGCTTAGCGCTTGCCACCGGCTATATAACATTGTTTACCGGTCTTGAAATCATCGGACCGGTCAAAACTTCCATGCTGCTGAACGTCGAACCGATTTTAACCATCACGCTGGCAGCTATATTTCTGGGAGAGCGGCTTGGCGCCATCCAATTGATCGGTGCCGCATTTGTTATTCTGGGGATAATCTTAATTACAGGCGGTTCAAAAAAAAGATAACCCATATAAAATATGGCAGATCTTATTCTCTATAATGCAAACATAATTACGCTAGATCCAAATATTGAAACCGCGCAATTGGTTGCTATTGGCGACGGCAGAATCCAGGTTGTTGCAGGTGCTGGGGCCCTGAAAGATCTAAAACACAGCGATACGCAGGTGATTGATTGTTGTGGAAAGACCGTGTTGCCGGGGTTTTGCGATACGCATTTCCATCTTCAGTCTACGGCTGCAAAATCGGTAACACTGGATGTGTCGCCTGCGGCCAATGTGTATTCCATTTCGGATTTGCAAGCGCGAATCCGTAAAAATTCAAAAAAGCTTGCATCCGGAGCTTGGATAAGAGCATCAGGCTATCATGAGTTTAACCTGGTAGACGGACGGCACCCCACACGCTGGGATCTTGACAAAGCTGCCCCAAAGCACCCCGTAAAACTGACACACCAATCCAGACATGCGCATGTCTTGAATAGTCTGGCATTGGATCACGTCGGTATTTCCATTGGCACACCGGACCCGCCTGGAGGACTGATTGATCGAAGTGCCCCTACAGGAGAACCAACCGGGATATTATTCGAAATGAATGGTTTTTTATCCGAACGTATTGCACCTCTAAAACAAAGAGAATTCAATCGCGGGGTAGAGTTGGTAAATCAAGAACTGCTGTCACAGGGAATAACCGCCATCCATGATACTTCTTCTCATAATGGGTTTAAACAATGGATGTCACTATGCACATGGAAAAAAAAAGATAAATTTTTGCCCAGGGTAGCAATGATGCTCGGTTTGAATGGATTTAATAACCGTGAACAAAGTGATTTTTCCTGCTTTCACAACAAAGATCAGCTGCGCTTTAGCGGCGTTAAAATAATTTTAGATGAAACCACGGGCCAACTTTATCCACCTCAGATGGAATTGAACCGGCTGGTTTTAGAAATTCATCAAGCCGGGCTGCAAGTTGCCATCCATGCCATTGAGGAAGCGGCTGTTGAATCTGCCTGTATGGCCATTGAACATGCGTTGAAAAAGCTGCCAAAGCCGGATCATCGGCACCGAGTCGAGCACTGTTCCGTGTGTTCTGCTTCCCTGGCAAAGCGATTGGCCGCCGCAAGCATTATGGTCGTCACGCAACCGGCATTTATTTATCATAACGGTGACCGCTACCTTGAAACCGTTCCAAAGGGTGAAATACAGCACTTATATCCTATCGGTACACTTATTCAAAATGGCGTAACTGTCGCTGGAAGTTCAGACAGTCCAATCGTGCCGCCCAATCCTTTGATCGCAATGTACGCCGCAGTTACCCGCAAGACAAAAACGGGTAACACGGTTTCAACTAAAGAGCACATAGATCCGATGGCTGCACTGAGGATGTATACAAGCGATGCGGCCAAAGCCAGCTTTGATGAAGCCAAAAGAGGTTCAATCACAGCGGGTAAACTGGCAGATTTAGTGGTATTAAGTGGCGATCCTACAAAACTCTTCCCGGAGGAATTAAAGGATCTTGCGGTGGAGATGACGATTATAAATGGCAAGATTGTGTGGAATTCGGATTAAATTCATTTCAAAGATTGCGGCAATAGCTTTACGATCTTCTCATATCCTTTAACCAAGCGTTGAACGACCTCTTGTGCTGTAAGCACCTCTTTAATTAACCCGGCTGATGCCCCACAATAGGCTTCCCCTTTATCCAAGTGGCCTTGTATTTGCGAAATCCGATTGCAACGATAACCGATAAAATCCATAAGGTTTATTGGTCAAAAGTTTAATTTTGGCCAATTGATCCTCTAAATTCTTTGAAGGATCTCCATCCATTTCCATTCCTGATAGAGGGCTTATAACGCCTAAAGCACCCGCATTTGAGACTGCGGCAGCAAGTTCGGCTGCGGCGAGCCAAAGCATTCCGCCCTGAATGATTGGATACTCAATTTCAAGAAGTTTACAGATTATTGTTTTTTTCATAATATGAAGAATGTTAATGAATATTCCATAATGGTTGCCTTCAGACGATTGTAGAACCATCCGATACGGAATTAATCGAGAAGTTCACCTCACCTATACTTTGTCCCAATTGTTTCTGCAATCCTCAAATCGCAATTTTGTCTTCTCAGCGGCCTGGTCTTTTTTTGATGAAATATTAGATTTCGGAATATTGCAGATAGGGTATTTTTCAGATTTGATATTTCTTTAAGCTACTCGAAAAGGCCCATTAATTTTTTTAGTCTTTTTACAGCTCTGGGAAGGATCTCTCCAATACCCTCGTAAAATCTCAAATGGGCATGGGAATCAAAGGGTGTCTCACCCTGGTTGATGATGACCAGCCTGGCACCGGCCATGAGGGCTTCTTTGGGCATCTCCGCTGCCGGCGTTACCACCAGACTGGATCCCACGACCACAAATAAATCACTTTTGCGCGAGTGTTTAAAAGACAGCGCAAGGTCTTTTTCCGGCAGAGATTGACCGAAATCCACCACGCTGGAAACCAGAGATCCACCGCACGGACAGCGATTTTTCGCGGTCGTTTGATCCACGGTTTGCTGGCAGCGGGCACAGCGCAATTTCGTCATATTGCCGTGCAGTTCCGCCAAAAGCTCGAGTCGAATGCCCGATTTCAAATGCAGGTTGTCCACATTCTGAGAGATTAAAAATTTGAGCTTACCGATTTTTTGCAGTTCAACGATGGCGTAATGGCCTTTGTTGGGCGCTACTGAGTCCCATGAGGCGGCCATCGATCTGGGCGGTAGACCCTTATCCTGCCGCGTCCAAACCCCGTCCGGGCCCCTGAAATCAGGAAGTCCGGATTCCGTGCTAATACCCGCACCGGTAAAGAAAACCGGATATTGGGACGCGTATAGATATTGCGCCAGATCCTGAATTTTTTGGTCGGTTTTTTTATCCGATGGGTGTTGCATGATGCCTTGCTTGTTTTCACCGTTAAAGTGGTCAGCATCTAATTATTGATTTTAGTAAAAAATTTAGAGGAATTCTATCATTTAAAAACAAGATGGAGCGAAGCGAAAGCTTAACTCTAGGCACTTTAGGCATTTTAGATCACTTTAGACACTTTGAATTTTAGGCACGTCTAAAAGTTATCCAGCAGGGCCCACTCGACAAACTGCCAGTCCACCTGCCAGGATCTTTCCCCGTATCCTCCGGCGGTCACATAGGCACGCGGAACCTTATGTGCTTTTAAAAAATGGTATACGAGAAGATCTCTTTCTTTTAACTGCGCCAGCGATAGTTTTAGTTCGCTGGTCGAAGGCAGTTCATCTTTTTCATAGGGATCTGACCCCGCTAAAACAACCGCAATATCCGGCGGCCCAATCTTGACGAGTTTTTCAAGTCCTTCTTCAAGTTTGGCGACATATAAATGATCCTCGCCCGCCGCAACCGGGATATCGATGTCGCTGGGAACAAACGACGGATTCAGCTGTCCCTGACGATCATAGGCCTCGCCATCCAGCGGCCAGCCCTGCGCCATATGAATGCTGAGGGTTGTAATCGAGCTGTCTTCTTGTGTTAACACCGCCGTTCCATCTCCCTTGTGGGCATCCAAATCGATTACCCAGGCGGTGCGAATAAGATTTTCAGTCTGCAGTTTACGCAGGGCGATCACAATGTCATTGACCAGACAAAAGCCCTCGCCATAGTTTCTTTTGGCGTGATGCATTCCACCGCCAAAAGCAAAACAAAATTCTTTTTCGAGAGCCACCCGGCAGCATTGCACGGTGCCGGCTACTTTGAAAAGGAGTCGATCGAAAAGTTGCTTCAGCGGAATTGCGGCGTTATCCGGGTTATAGCGAAAATATTGGCCGTTATCATCGATGAGTTCAAAGGTTCTGATAATCTCATCTTCGAGCTTATCGGAATATAACCGGGCAACATATTCGTCGGAATGTACCCGTAGAAGATCTTTACGCGTGATGGTTTCGTTGATGCAGCTGATAAGCCACCGGTCGATCTTCGGGCCCAAAATTATATGGCCCTTCAGCTTTTCAAATGTGCGGGCAGCCCGGCTGTGATGGATAGGAATTTCAATGCCGAATTCCGTCAAGCCCTCTTTTAAATTCTTGTCATAGATAATCATATGATCCAATACCTTCCGGCTGCTCGTCTCTGGCTGCTGGTCGCTGGCTGCTTGTCACTGGCTCAAAAAAAACCAGCCACCAGATGCCAGCAGCAAGAAGCCAGTAGGAACCTAATACCGAATTTCTTAGCAAACAACCTTCTTTTGACAAATCTGCTCTTTTTTTTTATATAAAATTCTTTGCGGGCTTAGCGGCCCACACCCGCCATCGCGAGCGGCTTAGGCGAGGCGGGCGGGTGTGCGTGAGAATTAAAATAAAAGGAGAATCAGATGCCGGCCAGAGATAAAAACGTATCGACGTCAGATGCCACACCCGTTGCGAACCAACATAACAATCAACGGCCTGCAAATGATGCAATCGGCGC
>JASFGZ010000295.1:0-6294 GCA_050123495.1 Desulfobacterales bacterium | reverse complement strand
GATGTTTTCAACATCAATTAATTCTTCCATCTCGTATAACCCGCTGCCACCGATAATACCGATTCTGATATTCTGATTCATGGTGAACCTCGAAACCCTGTTTTATGGTTTTCAACCGCGACAGATGACATGATGATTATTGAATTCTGCGAGGATGTCAATGGCGGGAGTTGAATTGACGGAAGGGGTCGTACTAAAATGAGAATAATTGGCCGGAATTCTGCTCAAGCGCCCGTTTCAGACAGATTGCTCGCAAACCAGCTGGTAATCATGACGTAACACCATAATAAGGATAATCCAGATAACACAAATACTGACGGTAAACCAGCTGAGCTGAGGCAAACTTACAGCAAATGGCAGCCACCGGGTGAACAGCAAAATTATGACCGATCCGGCAACTTTAAACAAACGATACCCGAACATGTCAATCCAGGCCTTGGCCTGGTATATTAGAACAGAATCCACGGGTACGTAAAGCAACTCTTTGGATGCGCGGTTGATCGAATACGACATCGCGCGATCGCTGATCTTGGTGGCCCCGGCGAAAAATAATGTGGACTGAAAAAAGAAACACCATGAGAAAATCGATATCATCAGCGGTTGCACCAGCAGCCCGGCAATCGCTCCCAGAGAGCGATGGACAAGGGGGGTGATACCCATATTCACCGCAATGGACACCGCGCCCAGTACGGCGAAAAACTCCGACAAAAATGCGGTCCGGGCTTCCCGCTCCAGATACGAAGCTTCAACGCTGTTCAAAAATTGATATTCAACCAGGGGCGATGCCAGCTGCGCCAGAAGCAAAATAGCGGCAATCAGGAGCAAATACCGGCTATGCCGCAGGATACGCCATCCACCGCTGCCCGACTCGACGATTCGAACAACATGGTCAACCTCACAAAAAATTCCGGCTCTCCCCATAACCCAGGTCAGGATAAAGATGAACGCTATAATTGCGGCAGCGGTTAACAGCAAATCCGGCGTTTGCAACGGCGTATGTTTAATAAAAATTGCCGCCACCCAACCGCCGATCACGCCCCCAACCAATCCGCCGGTGCCGACAAAACCGTACCAGGATCTGCCTTCCTGGGTGGTATAAATCGAATTCGTAAGACTCCAGAATTGTTCAATCAGAACAACCCCCAAAATATCAACAAAGACGTAAAAACAGGCCGCCGCAATCGGCCCCGGATCATTCAATAATATGCGAAAAACAACGAGTAAGGCGCTCACCACCAGGCAGGTCCCCAGCACGACATTGATTCGGCTGCGGCGTTCGACAAGGCGGTGATAAATCGCAATGAAAACGCCCATGGTTAACGCGGTGGCGATCCATATATAGGGCAGCTGCTGGGCGCCGGCAGATTCAATAAAGAGCGACCGGCTTGCCGGCTTGAGCTGATATAAGGCCATGATGATGAGGAAAAAATTAACGAATAGAAACAACGCTCTGAATCCAAGCTTACGAAGCGCAATATATCGGGCCTTACATTCGGCAATGATGTCGATATTTGAAATTTTCACTTGCAAAATTTGCCAATTTAGTAATAATAATGGTTATGAATAAGGTTTTTTATATTTTTGCCCTGCTAATCATTACCCTTTCTTTCGTCGGTCCGGCACGTACTCAATCCGAGGATCCGTCCCTGGGTGAAACCTGTGATCCGAGACTGCAAAAGGCACTGGTATCGCGTTTGGGTTCTCTTCACCTCCAAAATGCGGCCGAGCGTAAAAAACTCAGCGTTGTCGTCGTCGATATCACCGATACCTCCGCGCCAAAGATGGCCTACATTAACCCGAATGAGATGATGTATGCCGCCAGCTTACCAAAGATCGCCATCCTTCTGGGCGCCTTTGAAAAAATCGCCAACGGCGAAATGGAGCTCAATGACGAAACCCTTGAAAAACTCAAACAAATGATCCGCAACTCCTCCAACATGGCCGCAACTGAGATCCTGCATCGCGTCGGAATGGAGTATCTGGCCGAGCTGCTGCAATCACCCCGCTACCGCCTGTATGACCCGCAAAGAAACGGCGGCCTCTGGGTCGGTAAAGACTATGCCAAAGCACCGGCCTGGAAGCGCGATCCGCTCCACAATCTTTCCCACGGCGCCACGGCCCTGCAGGTGGCCCGCTTTTATTACCTGCTGGAAACCGGCCAGCTGGTTTCTCCCGAACTAAGCAAACGGATGAAGTCAATCCTTGCCGAACCCGCCCATGAGCACAAGTTTGTCAAAGGACTTAGAGACATTCAACCGGATTCAGAGATTTATCGAAAATCCGGTACATGGGGGCCCTATCATTCGGACAGTGCCATTGTCGAGCATCATGGCCGCCGATATATCGCCGTGGCCCTGGCCAAGAGCGCCAAAGGTGAACGCTGGCTCCAAGAACTGATTGTAGCCCTTGACGGCATCATTTGTCCTCCCGACGTGACTTCCCGTTCAGTAACAAACTAATCTGGTGGTTCCCTAATCTGCTGCCTTATCAAAATGGGATTAAGTCTCACGCAAAGACGCCAAGACGCTAAGATTATTTAAATTGAATATCTAAATTTTTTCCTTTGCGGTCTTTGCGGCTTTGCGTGCGAAAAGAATCGTAACGGTCTACCGCAAAACTCTAAACGCTTCCCTCTGGAAGTTTAATCGGCCTTCTTTTTAAGATGATATGCTTGCAGCATGCGATGAATACGTGTGGCCAGGGTCTGATGCGCTACCGCTGAATTTTTCCGCAAGACATTCGACATGACCACCACCATATAATACAGCTGTCGGTCGGTGGCCGGGGCCTCGATGATTGCCACCGAATTGAGCATATTGATGACGTTGCCGTGGTATTTTTTGCACTTAAAATCAGGTTCGGATTTGCATTTGTACAACGACCCGGATTTAAAATAGACGGCGGCGGCGGCCAGCGCCGGCGATGACGCATAACGGATGCGCCGCTGGGTCATATACAACAGTCGCTTGATTTCGCGACTGGAAAAAGCATCCACCATTTTGCCCTGTTCCAGTTTAATCAGCCAGCGCAGCAGTTCCCGGGGGGTTGCATAACTGGTGGTTCCCGGCACCAGCCGTTTGCCCTGCCGCGTAAAAAATGAACCCTGACGCAGCTGCTCTAAATCCAATCCATTGCGAACCACCGGGTTCTGCAATGCCCGTACCAGCAGCGCCGACAATTCCTTTCGCGGTGTGGATTTAAAAAATTGCCGTACCTGCCCATCGCCCACCGGATATGCGTGCCCAAAATGGACCAGCAGCATAAGTTCCCGTATGACCATGCTGGCCGCAGCATTGGAGCTGGCCGAAAGCATCCAGTCCAGATAGGTCCATAAACTGGCCTGATCACCCATCTGAATTTTTGCATATCTCACCCGCGAATTGCCCGGTTGCCAGACCGGTACCACATGATGGTCCGATTGGATAAATTCATCGGCGGTAACCACCGTATTTCGTAACACACTTAAGCGCGACTCAATATCATTCGGGTAAATATCGGCCAGTGCCTGGAATACACCCAGGGCAATCAAAATTTTACCCACACTGCCCGGGTTGGCCCGTGACGTGCTGCGGTGTTCGGCATATCGCGGCTTTTCAAGGTTGCTTAAATCCAGCACCGCTAAAGCATAGCGATCCCCTTCAGCACCCAGTAAGTTTTGCACCTGAGCAACAAATTCGACGTCGGCAGGCGGAATCTCAAAGTCGGTCTTGGTCTGCAGGCGCAAATCCACCTGATCAAGCGACAATAGGGCACCGGGGGGCTGTTTGGGTGCGCGAACTTTGCCCTCCATGGCCAGTCGGTAAGCCTCCAAGCGGGCAATGCCGGTATAGGCGTAACCGTCCAACGGATATGACCAGCCGACGGATGTAAGCATCACACCGATGACGAAAACACCACAGCACATAAGATGTTTCATTGCCGCTCCTCTGCCGGAATTTCGTTGAGGTTAACGATCTTGGAATGGTTTTGCTTTAGCCGATCATCCAGACTGTTTAACAACAAATTTTGGCGCGCCTGTGTGCTTTCCAGAAAAGGTCGGATTTGAAAAAGCATCAATCGATTTTGGTAAAAGCCAAACTCGATATCCGCCGGTATCGGACGTCCCTGGCGTCCTCTTAGCATGGGAAACCGTTCGGGGACAGTTTTGGCAAATTCCATTAAAAGGTTAATTTCAGACTTATCTAAAACTGCTTCGGCCCCACTGGCTGCAACTTTGGACACACCGCCTTCGCTCAATAACACGCGCTTGTAAGGTTCGGTGGCATGGGCCATTAAGCGAACATCTCCACTCCGGGTGTTAATTCGCAATTCCTCTGCGGTTTGGCCGGAAACTGCCCCACCCACTCCCTCGCTGACGGCAATCGTCAGCCAACCGGGTTGTCCGCTGTCAATATCTGCGGTAACCAAAACACCGGACTTTTCAGCCGGCACACTTTTCATCAGCAGCACCGAAGCGTAAACATGTTCCGGGCTTTCCATATACGCCTGACGCCACCGAAAGGCACGTTCGCTAAACGGCGATGCCCACACGCGCACAATTGCGTCCATCACCTTTTCAAAACCAACTACATGGGGCACCGTCAGATTGAGCCCGGCGCCGGTAAATCCCGGCAGATCCTCCACATTGGTATCACTGCGAACAAAGACACCGTAAGTTCTATCCGGGCCGAATGTTTTTTCCATAGCCAACCGCAGTTGATTCCGAAATTCTTCTCCCGGATCCGCGTTTACAATCCAGCTATGCGCCTGCTTTAGAAAGCGTCGGGTAATTTGATCCTGTCTTTTGGAATCTCCCTCCAATCGACGGATAATTTTATACTGATCCTGCATCCAGCGAAAAACACTGGGCCCGCCCGGTTCTATGGGCTGTTCCAACAAGGCCCGGAAACGTCCGAATGGAATCACCAGACCGTCGACGACGGCTTCCGGAAAAAATCGTTTGAGTTCGCCCAAATTTGCCGCTTTGGGGCCACAAATCTTTCCCGAATCGGAAGCCCTCAGATTATCGAGTGCAATGAAACGGCGGGTATCAAGATCCAATTTTTGCAAATCCGGCCGGATGAAAATATCCTGAGCGCCTTTATGTTCCTCAAAAATTGGATCCCATTGCGGGCCGTCAGCTGCAAGCTGAACGACGCCACGCGGACTGACGGCCATTACCACCTGTTGCCCCTCCATGGTTTTGATACGCGGCAGCCATTTTGCATCGACAGCCACATTGGGGATACCCAGATTCCGCGCCAACAGCTGAACATGGGATAATATATTGCCCTCTCCGGTTGTCAGGATGCCGGCCACCGGGGGAAGGTCTTCGGTCGTCGCCGGGAGGACATAAATTCCGGAGGGATCAAATTTTTGAAGACTTTGACCGGGAGTTAAAATCTCAAGCGTTCCGCGCGCCAACCCGGCATTTAACCCGCGCAATCCGGAGTCCGCCGGCTGCCCGAAAAGAAAGTTACGAATCCCGAGTTGCTGATTGGCATCCCACATCAGGCTTTCGACCACAGCCGAATAAGACAGTAAAAGACTACCGCGCAATCGATCGTGAATGTAACGACGGCTTAACGGCTCGATGGCTGCAAAAAGCGCTACGGTTTCACCGAAATGAAACCGTAATGCTCGGTCCGCCCACTCTGGAACCCGGGCCGTATATTCTAATTCCGCTTTATACCGGATTAATTGCGGGGATGTTTCCATTAACCGGGAAAGATTTTGCTGCAATGTGCGGCGTTGGCGTTTCGAAATCAATCCGATACCGTAGAGTCCGTCTGCATAGATTGCCAGCCAGGAGAGCCGTTCGCGACGGTTCGCCCCCGCCAGTTGCTCAACCATGACATTGCCAATGCGAAATAATTCACTTTCCAGCAGGAGACTGACATCCAAAACAGCCAGCCGCTGCTTCGCATCGCCGGTATCAGCAAAACCATCACGGAGGACGGCCAGCAGATGGCTGGCTGCTAAAAACCGTACATTGGCATCATTTTGATCGGATAATTTTCCGGCGTATCGGCGCAGGTTTGCCGCAAGCCGGGGATCTTTAAATTGTTTGGCAAGCAAACTGACCTCGCCGGATAGATCCTGGGACCGAAAAACATTTTCGATAATCTCTGCAAGATGCGCATAGTCATCCGCAAGCTCCGGCTTTCCCTCAGCGCCTGCATAATCTCGTACCCGTTGTCCATCGTCGGCTTCAGGCTTAACATGCAGTTTTATTCTTAGCGGTTCAAAATTGTTATCCTTTTCGGCCAGGGTCCGGGAAAGCTGGCGCATTTCGGTAATCGGCGCGCCGCGATG